>JAILDJ010000101.1 GCA_024689505.1 Clostridiales bacterium | reverse complement strand
TCCCAGCGGGCTGTCGGATGTGTAAGCGCCCATGGCGTAGGCGTAGTATTCCGTGCCGGAGCAGGAATAGACCAGATAGTACTTCGTGCCATGTTTGACCATCCAGCTGCCTTCGATGAAGCCGATGCTCCAGTCCTCATTGCAGGCACCGAAGCGCTCCCAATAATTCTCCTTGTTGAAGGGGACCAGGACCTTAGGTTTTGTCAGCAGCTTGTTGGGCTGCTCCGGGTCCAGTTCCGCACCCATGATGCAGGGGCCTAGGCCGAAATACAGGTACAGGCGGTCGTCATCATCCCGGAAGATCATAACGTCGCCAGCCACGAATTCCCGACCGTCCGGCAGGGTCCAGTCGCCCAGAAGCGTCCAGGGACCGATGGGGTTGTCGGAGACGAACAACGGCGTGTTGTTGGCGGCCCCGTAATACTTGCCGTGGTACTCTTCGACCGTCGGTGCCATCGGTGCGGAGATAGGCATCCAGGAATCCTCGTGATGCACCGTCCAATTGACCAGGTCGTCACTTTCATAGACCGCGCCGGAGGTGATATACAGATACCACTTACCGTCGAAATAGTAAGCGGAAGGATCCGCAGTCGCACGCACGTCGTTCTGCCCGGCTTTTCCATAGGCAAAGTTCATGACGTCGCCAATGTTGACGTTGTACTCATGCCCATCCTCGGCCATCAGTGTTTCGATATCGATCATCGGTTTGCCGCCGCGGCCCCAGGCAAGGCCCGGATTGCGCATGGCCGCGAAGTCAACGTCCTTGGGCATCTCTCTCTTTTTCCCCGAAAGCACCGGGTAATCCGGGATCACGATCGGGTTGATGAATGTTTTACGGATATCTTTTTCCATCGGTACCTCCTTAGTCGAATAGATGGATCTCGACCTTCAGCAAGGTCGGTTCGCCAAAGCGGACGTGTTCCTCGTCGCCGTTCAGCAGGCGGGAAACGGTCCACGTACCATCGATGAATTCGCCCTCTTCGATGGTCAGATACTCAAAGAACGGTTTTTCCGGATCCAGCGATGTGAAGGAAGGCATGCACTTCGTGCCCAACAGGTAGAAGGTATCCGGCGCGACACGGGCTGCCAGAAGGGCTCCGGCGCCGCTTTTCATCATCGGATTCTCGAAAATGCCGGTGATCGCCACATCGCCGAAGTTCATGGTCCTGCGATCCGGGTCTTCCTTGATCACGGCATCCAGCTGATCCGTACCATAAAGATCGCCCAGCACCGGGACCAGACCCTGGATCAGCGCATTGACGCGGGCATATGTCTCCGGTTCCATCTTCTTCCTCAGATCCTCATCCGACGTATCCATGCCCACGGCCGCGCCGAGGAAGGTGTCTGCCGCTGTGCCGATGTCGTCGATGCCGAAGGGGGCGAAGCACAGTACGTGATGATGGCCGACCGCATAGATCAGACGTGCAGGCGCGCCGCCGTGCATCGCGATCTCCGGAATGAACAGGGGGTTGCCCTGTTTCGTATACTTTTTACAGGTATCTACGAACTGCGGGATATAGATGTCCGGCGCCAGCCAGTCCAGAGAAGGCGCGACAGTCTGATACACTTCCAGCACGCGGTAGACCGGGCCGCCGCTCGGATACCGTCCGGGCTTTCCACCCTGGACCAGCCAGCAGTTGGCATACATCGGGAGCGGATACTCCGCCTTGCCGGCCGCTGCCACGTTCTCGATATATTTTGCGGTATGATACGCCATGAATACTTCATCGGCAGCCTCGCCGAAAACTTCTTCCCAGGTGCCGGACTGGCACTTATCCAAAGCTTCCTTGATGTCTTCCACAAGGCCTTCTTTGCGGGCTACAAGGCCCTCCACCAGCTCCTTGGGCACCTGCGACGCAAAGATTGCATCGGCGACATCGCTATGATCGCGGGATGTGCCCAGCATACCGGTCTCATTCTCCACCTGGATCACTATGACAGTATGGTCCGTATCGACCTCTTTCAAATGCTTGCACAGCGCAGCAAATGCTTTTGCATCCGCCTTGTTCGTCTCTTCACAGAACGCTGAAAGCGTCGTGTACGGCATCTTGTGTCCGAACATTTCGAAGTAGCCTACATTCTTGCCCTTCTGCCCTTGCGCGCGCCAGAATCGCTTGGTGTCCAGTTTGACCCAGTTCGGCGCATAGGAGCAGTTCGCGTTTTTCCAGGCACCGAACCACAGGATACCGAACTTCATGCCATGTGCCTTCGCCTGTTCGATCAGGCCATCGACCAGCTCAAAATGGAACTCCCCTTCCACCGGCTCTGTCTGCTGCCAGGTAACAGGGAAGACGATGCTGTTGACGTTGATGCTCTGCATCTTGTCCCAGATGGGCTCCATATACTTCAGTGTGGAGGAACTGGAATTGTGCAGCTCGCCGGACAGCATGATGAACGGTTTATCGTCGACAAGCAATACTTTCTGTCCATTACGGACTTCTACTCTTGGCATGCTCATAAAAGCCACCTCTTTCTATAAATATGCTGTTTCAAACAGT
>JAILDJ010000096.1 GCA_024689505.1 Clostridiales bacterium | reverse complement strand
CCGGGATGGACCGTCATGATCAGGACCATATCGACCAGATCCAGCACAGGATCCAAGGAAGACAGCGGTGTCTCAGGATTCAATGATACAGCGGCTTTCACACCCTGTTCATGGATCAATTGGACAGCAGCACGAGGATCCGTCGTCGTTTCGATATGAAATGTAATGCCATCAGCACCGGCGTCTACGAACCGTGGGATATATCGTTCCGGATCGGTGATCATCAGATGGACATCGAAGAACTGTTTGCTTATGGGTCGGATGGACTGGATGATCGGAAAACCAAAGGAAAGACTGGGTACGAAATGCCCATCCATAACATCGATATGCAGCCAGGAAGCTCCGGCATGCTCCGTTTGCCGTACCTGTGCGCCAAGTTCAGAAAAATCGGCTGACAGGATCGACGGTGCAAGTATATGTTCCTTCATGAGGTCTTCTCTCCTCTGTATCGTTTTAGGAGGGAAAGGCCCTCCGCCCAGGTGCTGATATAATAGTCTGCTTCCTGCTGCAGCATTTTATGGTCCGGTGCCTGAGATGCATCTTCAAAAGCACAGGTTATAAAACCGGCCTGCTTTGCTGCACGGATCCCCTTCAGAATATCCTCGAACAGGATGCACTCTTCCGGACGGGCATCGGCGATCGATGCCGCCTGAAGATAGATATCCGGCTTTTCTTTGCCGACGTCCGCGGCCGCTTCATCTGTGAAGCCGGTAAACAGATCATATACACCGTGGCGCTTTAGGACAGCATCACTCAGCAGACGATCGGATACCGTTGCCAGAACGATACCGAGCCCCTGCTTAGCGCACCATTCAAGTGTTTCGACAGCACCGGGTTTCATCTCGATGGTGTGTCCGTACTCCCAGACAGCAGTGTCGTTCCATTCCTGAAACAATTTCTCAGGCGTGATATCGATCCCCAGATAAGAGACCGTGAACTCAGCAGCCTGACGATAATTCATGTTCTTGAGCGCACGAATGTAGTACTCATCCTGCGCGAATCCGTGATTCGAAAGAAAGCTGCGGTCCACGCGCTCCCAGACGCCCATGGAATCGATGAGCGTTCCGTCGAGGTCGAAGATCGCAGCTTTAAGCTTAGATAACACCTTTCTTAAGGATCACATTGGCATACAATGCGGTCTCACTGGACATGATAACAACGTAAGAGTTATCGCGAGTACGATCATAGAAAGAGAAACGTTCGATATTCTCGACTGCATCTCCTCCACGCTCGTCATATTTAGCAATGATCTCTTTATAAGTATCCCAGATGGGGGTCTCGACCGGATCGCCGGGCACGACCTGCATCAAGGCTACAGGCTTTTCGACATAAGGATCCAGCGGCATGACCTGCAGGATCGCATCCAGGATCTCAGGGACACCATGGCCGTCCAGACGGACGATACGCTTCGCCAGGTTTTCTCCGGGGAAATTGCCGTCACCGATGGTGAGCTCATCTCCATGGCCCATCTCAGAAAGGATCTTCAGAAGTTCCGGTGAAAGGATCGGCGGAATACCTTTTAACATGACAGAGTACCTCCTTAAAAGGGTTTTGTTGATTCAAGTATACTTAAAACAGTGATAAAAGTAAACCCTGTTTTTAAGCCTGTTTCAGTTGTGCGTCGATGGCAGCCGCAGCAGTTTTGCCGGCGCCCATAGCGAGAATGACGGTGGCGGCACCGGTCACGGCATCTCCTCCCGCATAGATACCAGGTCTGGATGTAAGACCCGTCTCATCCGCAACGATGCCGCCCCAGCGCTGGGTATCCAGGCCTTGGGTCGTAGATGTGATCAGCGGATTGGGAGAAGTACCGATGGCGATGATGACACAATCCACATCGAGTGTGAATTCCGAGCCGGGCATTTCTACAGGTCGACGGCGTCCGGAGGCATCCGGTTCACCCAGCGCCATCTTGATACAGGTCATGGCACGAACGTTGCCATTCTCATCAGCCAGGATCTCTGTCGGGTTGTTCAGCAAGCGGAAATCGATGCCCTCTTCTTTCGCGTGTTCGAATTCCTCACGGCGAGCCGGCAGCTCCTCTTCGGAACGGCGATATACGACATAGACCTTGTCTGCACCAAGACGCATGGCGGAACGAGCCGCGTCCATGGCGACATTGCCGCCGCCGACGACTGCGACTTTCTTCGCGCGCATGATCGGGGTGGTGCTGTCCTCACGATATGCTTTCATCAGATTGACGCGGGTCAGGAATTCATTGGCGCTGTAGACGCCTTTCAGGTTCTCGCCCGGGATATTCATGAACCGAGGCAGGCCGGCACCGGAACCGATGAATACGGCCTCGAAACCTTCTTCTAACAGTTCATCGATGGAAAGGACCTTACCGATGACCATATTGGTCTCGATCTTGACACCGAGTTCTTTCAAGCCCTCTACTTCCTTGCGGACGATGTCCTTGGGCAGACGGAATTCAGGGATACCGTAGACCAGTACGCCGCCAGCGGTATGCAGGGCTTCAAAAATGGTCACGTCATACCCTTTCTTGACCAGATCGCCGGCACAGGTCAGGCCGGACGGACCGGAACCGATCACTGCGACCTTGTGGCCGTTCGGTTCAGGCTTCTTGATCTCAGCTGCGGGCTGAGCATTGTGATAGTCCGCGGCGAAACGTTCCAGACGGCCGATACCGACAGGCTCACCCTTGATACCGCGCACGCACTTGGACTCACACTGCGTCTCCTGCGGACATACACGGCCGCAGACGGCCGGCAGGGAACTGGATTCGGCAATGATCTGATAGGCTTCTTCAAACTGTCCTTCCGCCATTTTAGCGATGAATTCTGGTATATGGATCTGCACCGGGCAGCCTGAGACGCAAGGATGGTTCTTGCAGTTCAGACAGCGTTTCGCCTCATCGATGGCGATCTCGGCGGTATACCCAAGAGCGACTTCCTTGAAATTACGATTGCGGACCTGAGGGTCCTGGGAAGGCATCGGGTTTTTGACAGGTGACATGTTCGGCATCACTGCACCTCCTTTTGAAACAAGTTGCAGGTCTCTTCATAGGCATGACGCTCGAATTCTTTATAAGCGGCGCCACGCTGCATGGCTTCATCAAAATCGACTTCGAAACCATCAAAATCCGGGCCGTCGACACAGGCGAATTTGGTCTTGCCGCCAACGGTCAGACGGCAGCATCCGCACATGCCGGTACCATCGATCATGATCGGGTTCATGCTGACGACGGTCTTGATATCATACTGCTTTGTCAGTTTCACAACGAATTTCATCATAATCAGGGGACCGATGGCGATGACTTCATCATACTGGTTACCTTCTTTGATGAGTTCTTCCAGGGCAGCTGTTACAACACCTTTGGTACCGTAGGAACCATCGTCCGTCATGATGCGCAGTTCATTGCTGGCCTGGCGGAATTCGTCTTCCAGGATCAGCAGGTCTTTATTGCGGAAACCGATGATGGAATGCACCTCAGCACCCATGTCGTGCAGCTTCTGCGCGACAGGCAGCGCGATAGCACATCCGACACCGCCGCCGACG
>JAILDJ010000033.1 GCA_024689505.1 Clostridiales bacterium | reverse complement strand
GTCAAGCCCCTGCTCTTCTTTAAGAGGGTTCGTCTTCGAAGGACTGGACCACGACGGGGTCAGCCATGGGCGCGGCGGATCACCGCTCCCACCCACGTGCTCTTGATCGTTCTTTTTTAATCTGCTGTAGCTCTTTCGCCTGACGCAGCCAGGTCTCGATTTGGCCTTTGCCAAATGCCTTTTTGAGCAGCGAATAATCTTTATTCTGATTCCGGAGGATCCCGTTTTCTTCCCGTAGATTTTTGTTTTCCTCCTCCAGAAATTGATTATCCTTGTACAGCTCACTGTTTTGCTGCGCAAGTTTGATCAGCTTTTATAACTGTTTCTTCTCAGTTGTGAACGCCGGTGTAAAATGACCTACGAACGCCGGTGAAAATTGACCTATCACTTCCGACCATCTATCATGGCGACATGGGAGGTGGCCTGGATGCTAAAGTATAGGACAATTCGCATGATCAAGCAAAAAGCTTCAGAAGGTCTGACCGCATACCAGATCAGCAAGGATCTGGGGATCTCTAAAAACACGGCGGCCAGATACATGGCACAGGATGCTCCGGCCAAGCCCAAGTACACGCGGGCATCTAAACTGGATCCATACAAGTCGAAGATCGATGAGCTTATGGAGCGGGGGATATTCAACTGCATGGTCATTCTGGAACATCTCCAGGCGGCCGGATATGACGGTGGGATCAGTATCCTCAAGGAGTATGTCCACCCCAGAAGACCTCCAAGAGCAGCGCCGGCGGTACGGCGTTATGAGTCTGAATGCGGAAGGCAGGCCCAGATGGACTGGGGGATCTGCACGTACCTTGATGCGTATAATCATCCCCATAAGGTCCCGGCCTTCACGATGATATTGGGGCATTCCCGCGCCAAGTACGTCGAATTCACCAGTCGGTGCGATCTGCGTTCGCTCTTGCGGTGTATGATCAATGCCTTCGTTTACTATGGAGGCGTGCCGCAGGAAGTGCTGACGGACAACATGAAGACCGTCATTATCGCCAGGGAAGACGGCAAGCCCGTCTGGAATCCGCAGTTTGAAGCATTCGCTGCCGAGATGGGTTTTATGCCCAAGGTATGTCAGCCGCGCCGCCCTCAGACAAAGGGAAAGGTCGAACGGCTCGTCCGATATACCAAGGAAAACTTTTTCCCCGGGCGCTTCTTCCGCGACATAGAAGACCTGAATCGTCAGGTGCTGGAGTGGTGCCGCAAGGTGGATTCAAAGCCTAACGGGTCGACCGGCCGGATTCCGCTGCAGGAAATGGAAGCAGAAAATCTCCGCCAGCTTCCGGAGAAAGTGATCCTTGACAGGTACCGCTTTGAAACACGGCTGGTATCCCGGGAAGGCCTGATCAGCTTTGACGGCATCCGGTACGGTGTACCTTGGCAGTACAGCGGCAGGGAGGTTCAGGTAAGGCTTTTGGACGGTCAACTGGAGATTTATGACGGCAACGTCATGATCGCCTCTCATCCGGTAAGCCATGCATCGGCCCGGATTCTGTACCTCCCCGGTCAGTACAAAGGTCTGGCTGAACGGAAGGGAATCGCATATCCGTTACCGGCTGCTGTTAACGGCCCTTCACCGGTAGAGATCCGGGACCTCTTTGTCTACGACGCCCTGATCGGAGGACCTGCTCATGGTTGACCAGGAACACGCCAGAGCGTTGTTGTCCGATATGGGCCTCTCGATGGGAGCGCAACTGCTTGATGCCCAGATCGAGCGGTCGACAGGAAGCCACCATACTTACGCACAATTCCTGGACGAACTACTCTCTTCGGAAAAGCTGGAACGAGAGCGGAAAAGCCTGGAATTCCGAGTTCGCAGAGCCCATCTGCCGTACGTTCGACGCATTGAGGAATTCAACTTCGATTTTCAGCCGAGCATCGACAGACGGCTCGTAGATGAGCTGTCAACGACAGCTTTTGCGCATCGGGGCGAGAACGTAGTGCTTCTTGGCCCTCCGGGTGTCGGCAAAACGCACCTGGCAGTCGGACTCGCGATGAAAGCACTGGATGCCGGCATGAGTGTGAACTTTACGACACTGGCCCATCTGATCACTGACCTTGAGCAGTCTGTCTCGCGAGGAACGCTGACCAGACGGTGGAGCACCTATCGTAAGCCGCAGTTGCTGGTCATCGACGAGGTCGGATACATGCAGCTCGATCGCGGTCAGGCAGAGATCCTGTTCAGGATCGTGGCAGACCGCTACGAACGCGGCAGCATCATTGTTACCAGCAATAAGTTCTTCAGCGACTGGGGTGAGCTTTTAAGCGACAACGTCATCGCAACCGCGCTGCTGGACAGGCTTCTCCATCATGCCCACGTGATCAATATCCGCGGGCAGTCATACCGCCTGAAAGACCGCATCAGCTCCGGCGCAGTCAGTCCGGCGTTCAGGACTTCCGGCGGTAAGGAACTCGGCGCTCAGGCGCCCGGCGATTTCGGTCATTTTTGACCGGCGATTTTGGGTCAATTCATTTCGGCGTTGACACTGCCCGAGCATGAAACGCTCGTTAGCGGCATTCGGGTAGTAATACCAGTAGTTTTCATCATACTTGAAGTATGTCCGTATGATTTTGCTTGTACCGATACAAGAAGCAATTAAATCTATTTTTTCTTGTTTCTTCATTTTTGTTGCACCTCTTCAATGATGGTTTTTATTGTAGCACAAAACCATGAATAACGGAAGTTGCAAAACAGACAGAAACAGCATCTCAGCGTTTTCCAAAAACGCGTAACTCGCACTTGTGCGATCATAAGGGCTTGGGATTATCCCAACAAGCCAGATTTGGCGAAAGTGGTTTCGATCCGGATCGGAACACTGCTCGCCAAGTTCTGGAACCGTCCATCGGGACACTGCTTGCCAGTTGCCGAGGCAATAACGGTTCCGGACGAAAATCTGCATACTCTTACGAGTATGCCCTGCTTGCCAAGTACTGAAAGGTGGGCAAAGCAGGACGTTGACGGCTAAAACCGTCAACTGCTTTCGGGTATATTGACAGTTTAAAACCGTGTTGGTATATTTGTATCGGTCCTGAAAAAGGATTTTGGGGGAATCGGGTTCATCCCGATTCGTTGCCAGTGCTCTCCCCAGGACTGGGTGAGTACTCGGGTTATATAG
>JAILDJ010000019.1 GCA_024689505.1 Clostridiales bacterium | reverse complement strand
GCTGCGCTTTTTCACGGTCTATGGACCAGCCGGCCGGCCGGATATGTTCTATTTCTCTGCGACCAACACATTAGCCAAAGGCGGGACCATCAAGATCTTCAACTATGGTCACATGCAGCGGGATTTCACCTATGTGGATGATATCGTCGAAGGGATCGTACGCGTCATGGGCGGTGCTCCTGAAAAGAGCACGGGTGAAGATGGATTGCCAGTCCCACCGTATGCGGTATATAACATCGGTGGCGGCCAGCCTGAAAACCTTTTGACCTACATCAGCACTTTACAGGAAGAATTAGTTCGGGCCGGAGTCCTTCCGGAGGATTATGACTTTGCGGAGCACAGGGAACTCGTCAGAATGCAGGCAGGCGATGTGCCCGTTACTTATGCCGATGCTGCGGCCTTGGAGCGTGATTATGGGTTCACGCCCAGGATCGGCATTCGAGAAGGTTTAAGGGCCTTTGCAGAGTGGTACAAGGCCTATTACGGATGATTGGAGCAAGCACGAAACATGCTTTGTGAACAGAGATTTTTTGAGCTCTACCATCGGGACGTTAGCGGTCTCAGTTTTTCGCCGTACCGCATCTGCCCGATCGGCGCTCATAGCGATCATAATCTGGGTAAGATTACAGGACTTGCCATCGATAAAGGCATCCATATCGCCTTCAGCCCCAAGCAGAACGGTGTCATCGAAATGACGTCGCTGCAGTTTCCGAAACGCGCGCAGTGGCATATCAAAGAAGTCGGTACGAAGACTGGAGACTGGGCAGATTATCTGCGCGGTGCCACTTGGGCTCTGTCCAAGAACTATACTTTGCAAGTGGGCATCTGCGGCGTTATCGAAGGCAGTTTGCCCATCGGTGGCTTGAGCAGCAGTGCGGCCGTGATCCTGGCTTTTCTGGATGCCCTTTGCCGTGTCAATGGGATCCACTTGGAACCTCAGGAATTGATCGATATCGCTTTTGATGCGGAGAAGAACTATGTGGGCGTCAATGTGGGAACATTGGACCAAAGCTGCGAAGTCCTGAGCAAAAAGGACCATCTGCTGTACCTGGACTGCAAGGACAACAGCTACGAGTTGATCCCAACAAGCCCTTCGATGAGGCCTTACAAGATCGCCATTTTCTTCAGCGGTCTGGAACATAATTTAGCAGGATCCAAATACAACATGCGGGTCGATGAACTGCGGGCCGGGGTATATGCGCTGCAGGCATTCAGCGGCTACAAGTATGGTAAGTTCCAGGATGCAAACGCCCGGGATATCAGTTTTGAAACCTATCAGGCTTACAAGGACCAGCTGCCGATACAGTGGGCAAGACGCTGTGAGCATTGGTATACAGAATTCCAGCGGGTAGAAGCCGGTGCTGAAGCCTGGCGCCGTGGTGACCTGGAAGCCTATGGAAAGCTTTCGTTCGAATCCGGCTGGAGCAGCATCCATAATTGGGAATCCGGCGCTCCGGAGCAGATCAAACTGTACGAGATCATGACAGAGACCAGCGGTATCTACGGCGGACGGTTCTCTGGCGCAGGTTTCAAAGGCTGCTGCATGGCGCTTGTGGACCCTGAGAAGGTGGACAGTATCCGCGAAGAAGTCGAGCGTAAGTATCTGGCCGCGTTTCCTGAAATGCGTGGAAAATACAGTTTCCACCTGTGCGAAAGCGCCGACGGCGTTTATTTGAATCAGGGGGGCAGTTTCTGATGAAATGTGTGATCCTTGCAGCGGGCTATGCGACACGTTTATATCCTTTGACAGAGAATTTTCCGAAGCCTTTGCTCCCGGTCCAAAGCAAACCGATCCTGGACTGGCTGGTGGAAGACATTGGCGATGCGGTGGATCAGTACATCGTGATCAGCAACCATAAGTTCGTCCAGCATTTTCAAAAATGGGCGGAAGGCAAAGAGCATATGGTGGTCCTGGATGATGGAACTGAAAGCAATGAGACCCGCTTAGGCGCTGTCAGAGACGTACAATTCGCGGTGGATGCACTTGCTTTGGACGATGAT
>JAILDJ010000018.1 GCA_024689505.1 Clostridiales bacterium | reverse complement strand
GCTGCGCTTTTTCACGGTCTATGGACCAGCCGGCCGGCCGGATATGTTCTATTTCTCTGCGACCAACACATTAGCCAAAGGCGGGACCATCAAGATCTTCAACTATGGTCACATGCAGCGGGATTTCACCTATGTGGATGACATTGTTGAAGGAATCGTGTGCGTCATGGGTGGCGCTCCTGAAAAGAGCACAGGTGAGGATGGACTACCCATTCCACCGTATGCGGTATACAACATCGGCGGCGGCCAGCCTGAAAACCTTTTGACCTACATCAGCACGTTACAGGAAGAATTGGTCCGGGCCGGAGTCCTTCCGGAGGATTATGACTTTGCCGGGCATCGGGAACTCGTCGGCATGCAGGCGGGCGATGTGCCCGTTACCTATGCCGATGCTGTGGCCTTGGAGCGTGATTATGGGTTCACGCCCAGGATCGGCATCCGTGAGGGGTTGCGAGCCTTTGCTGAGTGGTACAAGACTTATTACTTTGCATAGGAGATCATATACAAAATGCTTTGTGAACAGAAGTTTTTTGATCTTTATCATAGGGATGCGAGTGGTATTAGCTTTTCACCTTACCGCATCTGTCCGATCGGTGCTCATAGCGACCATAACCTGGGTAAGATCACCGGATTTGCCATCGATAAAGGCATCCACATAGCTTTCAGTCCCAAGCAAAATGGTGTGATCGAAATGACTTCGCTGCAGTTTCCGAAACGCGCGCAGTGGCATATCAAAGAAGTCGGTACGAAGACTGGAGACTGGGCAGATTATCTGCGCGGTGCCACTTGGGCTCTGTCCAAGAACTATACTTTGCAAGTGGGCATCTGCGGCGTCATAGAAGGCAGTTTGCCGATCGGGGGTTTAAGCAGCAGCGCGGCTGTCATCCTTGCCTTCTTGGATGCCCTTTGCCGTGTCAATGGGATCCAACTTGAACCTCAGGAACTGATCGATATCGCTTTCGATGCAGAAAAAAACTATGTCGGCATCAACGTGGGGACGTTGGACCAAAGCTGTGAAGTCCTCAGTAAAAAGGACCATCTGCTGTACCTGGACTGCAAGGACAACAGCTACGAGTTGATCCCAACAAGCCCCCAAATGAAGCCGTACAAGATCGCTATCTTCTTCAGCGGATTGGAGCGGAATCTGGCCGGTTCCAAATACAACATGCGGGTCGATGAACTGCGGGCCGGGGTATATGCGCTGCAGGCATTCAGCGGCTATGAGTATGGCAAGTTCCAGGAGGCAAACGCCCGGGACATCAGTTTTGAAACCTATCAGGCTTACAAGGATCAATTGCCGGTACAGTGGGCGAGACGCTGTGAGCACTGGTATACGGAGTTCCAACGTGTCGAAGCCGGTGCGGAAGCCTGGCGTCGTGGCGACCTGGAAGCTTATGGAAAGCTTTCGTTCGAATCCGGTTGGAGCAGCATCCATAACTGGGAATCCGGCGCTCCGGAGCAGATCAAACTGTATGAGATCATGACGGAGACCTGCGGCATCTACGGCGGGCGATTCTCCGGCGCGGGTTTCAAAGGCTGCTGCATGGCGCTTGTGGATCCTGAGAAGGTGGGCAGTATCCAGGAAGAAGTCGAGCGCAAATACCTGACTGCTTTTCCTGAAATGCGTGGAAAATACAGTTTCCATATCTGTGAAAGCGCAGATGGTGTTGCACTGTGTGAGGAAGGAGCCAGGGCATGAAGTGTGTGATCCTCGCCGCTGGATATGCGACACGTTTATATCCTTTGACAGAGAATTTTCCGAAGCCTTTGCTTCCGGTCCAGGGCAAGCCGATTTTGGACTGGCTGGTCGAGGATATTGGCGATGCGGTGGATCAGTACATCGTGATCAGCAACCATAAATTCGTCCAGCATTTTCAAAAATGGGCGGAAGGCAAAGAGCATATGGTGGTCCTGGATGATGGAACTGAAAGCAATGAGACCCGCTTAGGCGCTGTCAGAGACGTACAATTCGCGGTGGATGCACTTGCTTTGGACGATGAT
>JAILDJ010000281.1 GCA_024689505.1 Clostridiales bacterium | reverse complement strand
GGTGTCTTCATCCTGTCCCATGCGGGCTGTGCTGATCAGCTTGTTCAGCTCTCTGGATTCTTCCATCGTTTCCGGCATCAGCAGCAGGATCTCCTCCGCGGAACACGCATCCAGCAGTTCCTCCAGAAGCCGCTCCGGCTTAAGATCCTTATACGTCCTGGAGGTGACCGGACTGTTTTTATCCTTGCGCACCAGATCCTGCGGGCGGGACAGCACGTCGAGAAGCGCCTGATACTCCACAGGGATCCTGCGGCCGAACCTCTCTTCGAGAAGCTCCTGCAGTTTTATAACGAATTTAGAAACGGTACCGCCTGCCGTTGGGGCAGACGGTACTTTTTTGTTTTTCTTAGCCATGATACTCCTTCAATGGGCAGACGATCTGCGGCTCTCTGGGTGATTTGTTCAGGATCTCAGTCTCACCCTTATCGTTGATCATCACGATGTCCTCCAGGCGCATGCCGACTTTACCCGCAATATAAACGCCCGGCTCGATGGAGAAAGCCATGCCGCGTTCCAGCCGGCGATGGTTGGTCTGCTTGATATACGGCCCTTCATGGGTGGAATACCCGATGCCATGCCCTACACGATTGATCAAAGTCTTTGCCAGATCCTGCTCATCCAGGACGGTGCGCGCCGCCTTGTCGATGTCCGGGATCCATGCACCTTCCACAGCCATGGCCTCGCTGGCGGCATTCGCCCGCTCGACCAGATCATACAGATTCTTTTCTTCCTCCGAGATACCACCGACAAAGACCGTGCGGGACATATCAGACATCATTTCATGGAAGGCGCAGCCGTAATCCAGCAGGACGATATCCTTTTCCTGGATGACCCTGTCTCGCCCTTCATAATGCGGATAACTAGCGTTCGGACCGGAAGCTACGATCGCTTCCACGAAGGTCGCTCCCCGCTTCTGCATTCCCTCAAACAGGAAATCCATGATCTGGCCTTCGGTAAGACCAGGCCTGATGAAGCCCAGCGCCTCCTGGAACACGGCGTCGGCGATGGCGGCCGACTGGCGCAGATACTCCTGCTCCTCCAGGCTCTTGTGGATCCGCACTTCCTCCAGCACCGGTTTGGCATTGCGGAAGGTGACACCGGAGCACTCGGCGATGTCCAGCACATTGAAAGCCTGCGCCGAAGAATTGACGCCGATGACCTTGCCCTTAAGATCTTCCTGCTCCAGGATACCGTCCACCACGTCCGTCATTTCCTCATTATCGAACCAGGTAAAGACCGGGACATCAGCGCCCAGTTCTTCTCGCATCTGGTCTCCATACAGCAGGTTGCAGATATAGAAAGTGCGGCCGTCAGCTTTTACGAACAGCCCCTGGAACCGCTCGCACATCATCGGAGAAAAACCAGTGAAAAAGGTAAGCTCTTCTCCAGGACTGATCAGGATCGCGTCCATCCCTGCTTCCTGCATCAGTATTGTCAGTTTCTTGATATATTCAGTACGCATATGTCTTTTCTCCCCCATTGCTATAGCTTTCGAAATCGCCAAAGGCGACTGGATATGCACCTCAGGTCTTGCATTTTACCAACACAAGACTTCGCAGCCGGTCTCTGTCACGACGACCTGGATCTCCCACTGGGCGGATTTCGATCCATCCTCCGTATAAATGGTCCATCCATCCTCATCGTCCAGGACCACGTCCGGCTTTCCCGCATTCACCATAGGTTCGATCGTGAAGCACAAGCCCGGGACCATCATCATTTCCTCACCGGCATTCGCCACGTAACTGACCCATGGATCCTCGTGGAATTCCAATCCGATCCCATGACCGCCGATCTCGCGCACCACGCTGAAGCCATGCTTCTCCACATATTCATGGACCGCCTGCGCCATATCGCCCAGATGGGTCCAAGGTCTGACCTTCTCCAGTCCTTTTTCCATGGCTTCTTTTGTGACCTGTACCAGTTTCCTGTCATTGTCGGACACATTGCCGATCAGGAACATGCGGGAGGAATCCGAAAAATATCCCTTGTAGATGGTGGATACGTCCACATTGACGATATCGCCATCTTCCAAGATCATATCCTCGTCCGGGATCCCATGGCAGACCACGTCGTTGATGGACGTACACACGCTTTTGGGAAACCCTTGATAGTTCAGCGGCGCCGGGATCCCGCCCATTTCCGTAGTGACTCTATATACGATATCGTCGATCTCCTGGGTGCTCATGCCCGCGTGAATGACTTCTCCTACCGCATCCAGACAGGCCATATTGATCTTAGCGCTGGCTTTGATCCCTTCGATCTGTTCCGGTGTCTTGATCAGGCTGTGGTCGGGCACAAGTACCCCCTGCTCCCTCAGTTTTTCCAGTTTATCATCAAACATCATATGACAGGACTTATACTTGCGATGGCTGCCGCACCAGCAAGGATCGTTTCTTCCGAGTTTCATCTGGTTTGTCCTTCCTAATTTATCGATTCTCTTATATTATAAGAGTATTTTCACAAAAATCAATCTAAATAGAAAAAAACCGCAGAACAGTATGTACTGTTCCACGGTCTTTAGACACATGATTGGTTTATTTGGTCTCAAGCTCCACAACAGCCGGTGCGACGCCTTCCGCTGTAAAGGTGACTTTGACCGCTCCTGCTTCTTCCGTGGAGCGGATGACCGCCAGCACTTTGCCGTCGAAAGTCTCCCACTCGGTCTCCTGATAGCCGCGCAGAGGCTGCGGTTCCGCTGATCCGAAGCCCTGCAGTACGGCAGCTCCTTCGACCTCGACCTGCACCTTTTTCTGCTCGAAGGGGTTGAAGTTGCCTTCCGCGTCGGTCACGCACACATTCAGGAACGCCAGGTTCTCGCCTCCGGCTTTCAGCGCTTCGTTATCCACAGTCACTTGCAGCTGTGCCGCTGGCCCTGCGGTCTTCAGCGTGAAGCGGCCGCTTTCCGCACCATCTTTATAAGAGACGGCCGTGATCTCGCCCGGCTCGTACACGACTTCATACACCGCGGTGAAACCATTCTCACGACCGGCCGGCTTGCGCCCCTGGGATACTCCATTGATGAACAGTTCGACTTCGTCATCCACGGAATAGATCTCGGCTTCCGTCTTCTGACCTTCGTATCCCGGCCAGGTCCAGCTGGCGATATTGTCCTTGTACATCCATGACGTCTGTGAATGCTGCTTCCCGTACTTGTCGACACGAATGACAGCCAGATACGGAGCCTTGCGATCCCCGTAGACGACTTCACGCAGATAGCTGATCGGACGGCGATTGCCGATGATATCGATATCACCGATGTACGCGATACGATCCGGGAAATGGGATGAGAAGTTCACGGTCCCATCATAGTAGAAGATGCCGCATCCAGCTTCACCCAGATAATCATAGCCGGTCCAGGTATAATCACCCAGAACGTTGGCATTGTCCTCGACCAAACGCCACAGACGAACGATGTCGCCTGGGAAAGTCTCGGTACCGAGCACCGGCTTGTTGGGATGCAGTTCCTTTTCCAGGGCACCGTGACGGCCGGTCAGATAGTTGTATCCGGCAACGTCAGCCGCCTGCGCCGGTTCCTCCAACGCTTCAGTCATCAACGGATGGTTGGTGAAATCCGGAGAATCCATCAGGCTCATCATCATGTTCAGGCCGGCAATGCCGCCTTCACCTTCTTCAGATGCGCCTCCGCCCATCATCGTCGCAGGATCGATCCCCATCTTCTGGAGGATGTCACCGATGATCAGCGGCATCTTGCCTGAGTTCATGGCGTTCAGCATGCCATTGACAGCCGTCGTGGTGAAACGCGTGCTGTCCAGTTCATGGAACTTGTTGCACATCTTGCGGTTCATGCGGCCGCCGATCTCACGTCCAAGATCCAGGATCTCATTGCCGGTCGAATACAGGATAACACAGGGATGGTTATAATCCTTGGCAACGACCCGCTCGATCTCCTCTTCCCAGCAACGGTCGAAATAGGTGGCAAAATCGTTTCTATTCTTATGCTCGAACCATACGTCCGAAACTTCATCCATGACGACCAGGCCGTATTTATCGCAGGCATAGAGCATTTCGGGGCTCATCGGATGATGGGCGCTGCGAACGGCATTGAAACCAGCTTCTTTCATTTGACGGGCACGGCGTTCTTCTGCGTCGGCAAAGGTGGCCGTTCCGATGACGCCATTGTCGTGATGGATGCAGGTACCCTTCTGCTTCACGACGACACCATTGATCCGGAGACCTTTTTCAGCGTCCAGGGTAAGCACACGCAGACCGATGGTATCCGTAAACGTATCCAGGACTTCTTCTCCGGACAGGATCTCCACTTTCAGATCATACAGATCCGGCGTATCGACGTTCCAAAGCCTCGGTGCTTCGATCCGCAGGTTCTGACGCACCGTTTCCTTGTCCTGGGAGAACAGTGTCAAAGTGATGGTATCTTCTTTCACGACAGCCCCATCAAAGCAAAGCATGGTCTTTACATTGACCTTCTGACGGGTCCTGGTAAGATTGACCAGGCGCGTTTCGATCTCGACGATCGCTTCTTCTGCCGTTGCCAATTTGGTCGTGGCACGAACACCATCTTCCAAAATGTGAACGTCCCCGCCCACCAGCAGATGGACGTTGCGGTAGATACCGCTGCCGGAGTACCAACGGCTCGTCGGAGAGGGATTGTTCGCGATGACCTTGATCTCATTGGTCTGTCCATAATGCAGCAGATCGTTGGCCTGTACATAGAATCCGGCATATCCATGCAGATTGGTCGCCGCATGGGAACCATTGATATAGACCATGGCGGTCATGTATACGCCCTCAAACTCGATCAGGACGTCCTTACCTTCCCATTCGGACGGCACATCAAAATTCTTGATGTAGGTATACTGGCCTCCGGGATAAAACCCGGTCTGTCCTCCGCTTACATCGTTCGGATCCGGTGTTTCATAGATCATGGCATCGTGCGGGATCTGCACAGGGACTGTCGTGGCTGCGCCTCCGCTCAGCGCGTCCAGCATACTTCCAGCCCCGGTGGAAAGGATCCAGCCTTGGTTGAAACTTTTTCTGATCATTTGTTTCCTCCTGATGATGAATTTTACCGCTTTTATACGTATCATTTTACTCACTCAGATGTGAAAAGTCAACGTGGCCTATCGAAATCCTATATCATGTTTATATCAAATCTTTACGATTTGTGCATTTTTCATATTTACAAAATCGTAAAATCATATTATACTGATACACGATAAATTTTTAAGCGGTTCAGAGAGACCGGCAAGATTTATGGTACAGCCTTGAGGGGCATGTTACATTATGTACATGATCAGGTCTTTCCACCGTGGAAGGGCCTTTTATTTTTATCACACCCTCACAAGAAAGGATACTATGGAAATCAAAACACAGATCATGGATGCAGCCCAGATGAGCCGTTCTCTGACCCGCATCACTCACGAGATCATCGAGAAGAACCGCGGCCTCGAAGACATTTGCCTTGTCGGCATCAAAAGCCGTGGCATTCCGTTGGCGTGGCGTCTTGCGGAAACTGCTTACCGATTTGAAGGCGTACAGATCCCTGTTGGCTACGTCGACGTTTCTCTGTACCGTGATGATCTTTCCGAGATCACGGACGTACCCGAAGCTGCCGGCAGTCAGTTCCCCTTCGATATCACCGGCAAGACCGTCATTCTGGTCGATGACGTCATCTTTACGGGCCGTACGGCACGGGCCGGGATCGAGGCTGTATTTGCCGTCGGCCGTCCCAAACGCCTGCAACTGGCCGAGCTTGTGGACCGCGGTCATCGCGAACTGCCCATCAAACCGGATTATGTCGGTAAGAACGTACCTACGTCACATGAAGAACACATCCGTGTACAGGTCACGGAAGTCGACGGTGTCGATGGTGTCTTCATCTGCAAGAACAGTGAATCCGCGGAACTTTCCGCTGAGGAATAATAGTTTATTAAATGGAGGAAAATGTTATGAAAATGGTGTTCAACATCAAAGACAGACCGAAATTTGGTCAGCTGATCGTTTTCGCATTCCAGCAGCTGCTTGCGATCCTGGCGGCCACCATCGCCGTCCCCGCGATCGTTGGTAATGGCATGAGCCAGTCCGCCGCTCTGTTCGGCGCAGGCTGCGGTACCATCATCTACCTGCTGTTCACAAAATTCAACAGCCCCGTATTCCTTGGTTCTTCCTTCGCCTTCCTGGGCTCCATGTTCGCAGCCTTCGGCGGCGCCGCTTCTGTCGAGATCGGTTATGCCGGTCTTCTGATCGGTGCCATTCTGGCCGGCCTCGTATACGTCGTGATCGCCATCATCGTCAAATTTGCCGGTGTCAAATGGATCAACAAGCTGATGCCTCCTGTCGTCATCGGTCCGACCGTTGCTATCATCGGTCTTTCTCTGGCCGGCAACGCCATTGGTGATTCTCTTGCACACGCTTTCGACGCTGATGCTGCTGCTTACATCATGACCGCTCCTGTATGGGCAAACTTCATCTGCGCGCTGGTCACCCTGCTGACCGTCATCCTCTGCTCCGTTTATGGCAAGAAAATGGCCAAGCTCATCCCCTTCATCATCGGTATTCTGGCGGGTTATGTTGTCGCTCTTATCTTCACGCTGATCGGCAATGCGGCCGGCAACGATGCGCTGAAGATCATCGACTTCACCAAGTTCCAGAGCATGCAATGGGTCCCGGACTTCACCTTCATCAAAGCTTTCAAGGGCATGGGCTCTGTAGATGCTAAATACCTTGCGACCGTCGCTGTCGCCTACATCCCTGTTGCTTTCGTCGTTTTCGCGGAGCACATCGCGGATCACAAAAACCTTTCCTCCATTATTGAAAAAGATCTTCTGGAAGATCCCGGCCTGCATCGCACCCTGCTGGGTGATGGTATCGGATCCATGGTCGGTTCCTTCTTCGGCGGCTGCCCGAACACCAC
>JAILDJ010000278.1 GCA_024689505.1 Clostridiales bacterium | reverse complement strand
GCCACTAAGTCTTACTTCCGTTTGTCCGAAAACGCACTTCCGTAAGCTTCGTTCGACTTGCATGTGTTAAGCGTGCCGCCAGCGTTCATCCTGAGCCAGGATCAAACTCTCGTTAAAATCTTCCTTGAATTACTAAAGTTTTCAAGTTCATTGACGTTGGTATGTATCTTGTACTTACCTGTCTAAAACACTGCTCTTCGCCTTCTGCCCGCAACAACTCTTTGAGTTGTTGCTGACCTGAGCGAAGCTCAGCGTCATTGACTCTTGATGTTACACTGTTCGATTTTCAATGTTCATTTTTTGCCCGCTTTTCGCAGCAAGCAAAAGTTATTATACTACACCGGCATCTGGTTGTCAACAAAAACTTTTAGTTTTTTAAAAAATTTTTCTGATCCCAAAATGCCTGCCCAAGGGCTGGTGCAGACCCTCTTTTTTCGAGTGGGTGATGATTATATTATCAAAAAGAAAAACCCTTGTCAACCGCTAAATAAGCGGTTTTCAAGGATTTTTGCGATTTATTTTTCTTCGGTGATACGATGTTACGATGGCCGATTTCACTGTCGTATTTTCGTGCGATTCAAGGGTAAAAAGCGCAAAATCGAAAGCTCAGGCGGCTGCTTTTTGGCGATGCTTTCGCACATGAAAGATGTAATAATATGACAATTCCAAAATGCAGCAGGACATCCATCCGACGGGGTATCCGAAGCCGACCAGTACCTCCGTGTTGGCGATATAATGCGTCACAACGAACAGATAGATCTGACGGATCACGACAAAGGACGACAGCATGATGATCATCGGACCTCTGGAATCCCCACGGCCGCGCAGGGCACCTGCCAGGACGTGGTTCACACAGTTCGCCAGCAGGAAGATCGTATTAGCGCGTATGAACATGATGCCAAATCGGACGACGGCGTCATCCTTCGAGAACAGACCGATGGCAGGTCCGGCGAAAATGTATATCACCAATGCTATAGCACCGGTCACTCCCAGCGATAGCAAGATCGTCATCTTCGTACCCTGATCCGCCCGCTTGATCTGCTTCGCCCCAATGTTCTGGCTGGCGAAAGTGGTCGCCGCCAGGGCGAAGCTCTGTAGTGGCAGCATGATGAAGGAATCCAGCTTGTTGTAGCAGCTCCAGCCGGCCATGCAGGCGGAGCCAAAATAATTGATATAAGACTGGACGAACACGTTGGAGAACGCCGTGATGACCGACTGGATGCCCGCCGGCAGTCCCAGCGCGAAGATCCTGCGCAGCAGACTTCCATCGATGCTCAGATCCTTCCAGACCAGCTGATAGATATCTCTGGTCCGGGTCAGCAGAAGCAGCGTCAGCACAGCCGAGACTGCCTGGGCGATGATCGTGGCATATGCCACGCCGGCGATGCCCAGATGGAAGACGATGACGAACAGCAGGTCCAGGATGATGTTCAGCACGCTGGTCAGCACCAGGAAATACAGCGGCCGCGTGGTGTCGCCCACCGCACGCAGGATCCCGCTGCCCATGTTGTAGATCAACAGGCCGGACAAGCCAAAGAAATAGATGCGCAGATACGTGGTGGCGTCCTCGAACACATCCTCCGGTACGGACATGAAGCGCAGCATGGGCTTGACGCCCAGCACGCCGATGCCGGTGAACGCGAAACAAAAGATGAACGTCATAGCCATGGTGGTCTCTACCGCACGGTGCAGGTTCTCCATGTCGCGGGCGCCGAAATACTGGCCGATGACCACGCAGGCGCCGACGGAAAAACCGTTAAAGAAGAAGACCAGCATGTTGACGATCATCGTGGTCGAGCCGACAGCCGCCAGCGCCTGGGTGCCGACGAAATTGCCCACCACGATGGAGTCCACCGTATTATACGCCATCTGGAAGACGTTGCCGAGCATCAACGGTATGGAGAACAGCAGGATCTGCTTGATGATCGGGCCGCTCGTCATCTGACGGGTCGTTGTTTTTTTCACTCCGGGCATGGAACTTGATCCCCTTTTCTTGAATTGCTGTCATTATTGTAACATGGATCTAATTTCCATACAACTTGTTTTGACACCCGCAACCATGTGTTTTATAATAGGAACAAGATCAATCATACGGAGGTATCTTGTATGTTCTTTACAGTCGAAAAATTCCAGCGGCGGGCTGAAGAGATGGCCGTACGCCGCTATGTGGATATGGTCTCCATCGCTCCCATGATCTCCATGGAGGATACGCTGGACCGTGATACGGTGCATACGGAGGCGCCGACAGTCGTGGAGGGTCCTCTGTTCCAGCAGGGCGATCACTTCGTAGGCCGTGACAAATATCTGTGGCTGGAAAAGACGGTCCGTCTGCCTGAAGCCCGCGATGGGTATGAGGTCGTCGGCCGGTTCGATTTCGGCAAAACGGGCGGCGGTTTCAACAGCGCGTTCGAATCATTATTATATGTCGACGGTACCCGCTATCAAGGCGTGGATACCTTCCATAACGACGTGGTCTTCCAGGATCTGGCCGGACAGGAAGCACGGCTGACCTTCCTGCTGTGGACCGGTCTGGAAGGCGGCGGCAAGCACGTGACCTTCTATCATCAGTTCAAACAGGCGGAAGTCGGATATCTGCACAAGGCTGCCGATGAAATGTACTATTTCACCCGCGCCATCGCCGGATCCCTGCCGCTCATGTCTCCAGAGGATCCGCTGCGGGTGAAGCTGGAGCAGGCACTGGAAAAAGCGCTGCTCGTCATCAACTGGGATCAGGACCGCTATCTGGACACGGTCACCGAGGCGCTGTCCGTCCTTATGACCGAGCTGGATAAGATCGAGGCCAAGAGTGAGATCACTGCCTACGCCATCGGACATTCTCACATCGACGTCGCCTGGCTGTGGCGTCTGAAGCACACTCGTGAGAAAGCCCAGCGCACCTTCTCTACCGTACTGCGCTACATGGAAGAATTCGATGAATACGTCTTCATGCACTCTTCTCCGCAGGTTTACAAAGATATCAAAACCGACGCGCCGGAACTGTTCGAACGTATCAAGGAACGAGTCGCAGAAGGCCGTTGGGAGCCGGAAGGCGGTATGTGGCTGGAAGCCGACTGCAATATCACCTCGGGCGAAAGCCTGGTTCGCCAGTTCCAGCACGGCATCCGCTTCTTCCGTCAGGAATTCGGCAAGACCTGCACCTATCTGTGGCTGCCGGACGTATTCGGCTACAGCTGGGCGCTGCCGCAGATCCTGAAGCTGTCCGGCATCAAGACCTTCGCTACCACCAAGATCAGCTGGAATCAGTTCAACACCATGCCGAACGACGTTTTCCGCTGGCGCGGCATCGATGGGACTGATGTCCTTACTTATTTCATCGACGTGCCCTCTTCCGTGGAAGGCATCGACAAACGCGGTTCGACCTACAATGGCGAGATCTCTCCGGTCTCCGTGCTGGGCGGCTGGAAGAAGTTCCAGAACAAGGAGCTGACCAACGCTTTCCTGGTCTCCTATGGCCATGGGGATGGCGGCGGCGGTGTGGATCACGACATGCTCAAGATGCGCCGCGCAATGGACCGCATCCCCGGCCTTCCCAATGTCAAAGCCGCCCGTGCCGGTGCATTCTTTGATAAGCTGCATGAGGATGTGGCCCGTGCCGAGGCTGACGCGGTGCAGGAAGTCCCGGTCTGGGACGGCGAGCTGTACCTCGAGTACCATCGCGGCACCTATACTTCACAAGCCCATAACAAAAAGAACAACCGCAGATCCGAGTTCGCCCTCTGCAAGGCGGAATGGCTGTCCGCCCTTTCCTTCATCCTGGGCGGCGGCTGCGATGCAAAGACCTTGTATGACAGCTGGGACACCGTACTGGAACTGCAGTTCCACGATATCATCCCGGGCTCCTCCATCCGCGAGGTCTATGAGGATAGCGACATCATGTATGCCAAGGTCCTTGCAGACGCGGAACGCGTGACGAAAGATGCCCTGTCTCATCTGGTCAACACATATGACGGCGCCTATACGGTCTCCAATTTCGGCAGTTTCCCGCGCACCGACCTGGTCTTCGTACCCGCCGTTTATGGCACGGCTTTCGTCGATGATGCCGGACAGCCGCTGGAGATCCAGGAGACCGAGGGCGGCGCCCTGGTCCGGATCGACGTCCCGGCGCTCAGCCTCAAGACCTTCTTCTCGGCAGCAGGAGCGCCAACGTTCCAGACGCCCTTCTCCTTCGACGGTTCCGTCGCGGAATCACCGCACTATACCGTACAGTATGACGCACGCGGTTTCCTCTGCCGTATCTACGACAAAGATGAGGACCGGGAAGTCCTTAAAGAAGGCGGTTTTGGCAACGCTCTGGAAATCTTCGAGGACAAGCCCATCAAGTACGATAACTGGGATATCGATATCTTCTACACCCAGAAGAAGGATTTCGCTGTGCCGGACGGTCCTGTTACCCTTAAGGAAAATGGTCCGCTGCGCATGGTCATTTCCTCCGCTTACACCTATGGTCACTCCCGCATCGAACAGGACATGATCGTCTATCGTGACAGCCGCCGCATCGATTTCAAGACCCATGTGGACTGGCACGAGGATCATCGTCTGCTCAAGACCGCCTTCGACACCTCCGTCCGCACGACCAAGGCTACGTACGATATCCAGTATGGTCATGTG
>JAILDJ010000120.1 GCA_024689505.1 Clostridiales bacterium | reverse complement strand
CCGATATTGAGGTGCCCGACTTCCTTGACATCGACTTTGTCGCTGCCGATCTGTGCAACACCGTCCGAGCCGTTCTTTTCAATCAGCGTGCCCTTCAGGAAGTTCGCTTCACCGATGAAGTCCGCGACGAACTCGTTCTTCGGATGATAGTAGATCTCCTCCGGGGATCCGATCTGGGAGACGAGACCCTTTTCCATGATGATGATCTGGTCTGAGATCGCCATCGCTTCACTCTGGTCGTGGGTGACGTAAATGGCCGTGATGCCCGCTTCCTGCTGGATGCGGCGGATCTCGGTTCTCATCTGGACGCGGAGCTTCGCGTCAAGGTTTGACAGCGGCTCATCGAAGAGCAGGACGCCCGGCTCGAGGACCAGTGCACGTGCAAGCGCTACACGCTGCTGCTGGCCGCCGGAAAGCTGGTTCGTCATACGGGTCTCCATGCCCTCCAGTCCGACCAGTGCCAGGATGTCCGTGACCTTCTTTTTGATCGTCTCCTTGTCCATCTTGCGGAGTCTCAGGCCGTAGGCGACATTGTCAAAAATGTTGTAGTGCGGCAGCAGCGCATAGCTCTGGAAGACCATGGCCGTGTCGCGTTTGTTCGGGGTCAAAGCGTTGATCGGCTCACCGCCGAGATAGATCTCACCTTCATCCGGGCTCTCAAAACCGGCGATCATACGGAGCGTCGTCGTTTTGCCGCAGCCGGACGGGCCGAGCAGCGTTACGAAGGTGCCGGGCTCGATATCCAGTGAGGTGTCATAGACCGCGTAAAACTCTTTTTTTGTTTTCGGGTCCAGATAGATCTTGGAAACATGCTCAAGGCGTACGCCTTTTTTCTCTTTTGCCATATCTTTTTCCTATATCCCTTCTGCGTTGCGTCCTGAGGGCCTGCATTATCGTTTTAACGCCCCGCGGACACGCATCTCATCTGCGTCTTATGTCCTTGCCGTCAGACCTTATTCCGTCGCGCGGCTCGTTCCGAAGTGTTTAATGAACAGGTTCATCAGCAGCACGCTGGAATACGTGATGATGATCAGGATGGTCGCGAAGGCGCAGGCAATACCGTAGGCGCCCTTTTCCGCAAACTCGTTGATCTGCACGGTAATGAGCAGGAACTGCGGAGTGACCAGCAGGATGATCGCGCTGATGGCGGTGATGCTTCGTACGAAGGCGGTGACCAGGCCGCTCAGGAAGCTGTCCTTGATCAGCGGCAGCGTTACGGTCATGAATACCGTGAAGCTGTCTGCGCCCATGTCGTACGCGGACTCCTCAATGCTCTTATCGATCTGGCGCAGTGCCGAGATACCGCTTCGGGTACCGGTCGGAAGGCTTCGAACGATGAAGACGATGATCAGGATCGCGGCTGAACCGTAAAGACCCTGCAGGATGCCGGTGTGGAAAATACCGCCGGAGAAACCGCGGATATATCCGATACCGAGGACAGTGCCGGGCACTGCCATTGCCAGCATGGATACAGCTTCGATGAATCCCTTGGCCTTAAACTTCCGCTTGACGACCAGATAGGAAATGATCATCGAAAGCAGGGCCGTGATCGGCGATGCGATCAGCGAAAGCAGGAAGGAATCGCGGAATGCCTTGAAGCCTTTGTAACGCGTGAATACCTGGCTGAACCACTTCGTCGTCAGATGGAAGTCGTAGCCCCAGGTCCTGAACAGCGCGCCGAAGGGCACGCAGATGTACATAAGGACGACGAACAGAGCCATCGCCGTGCAGAGGATGGACAGCGGCACAGTCACGCTGCGGTCCGTGATCATCATACGCGCTCTGCTGGCCTTGCCCGAAAGGGTTGCCGTGCTCTTCGCCTCCAGATAGTACTTCTGGACGATGAACATGACCAGTGTGATGCACAGCAGCACGACAGCCATGGCAGCCGCGCCCTGCTTGTCGTACGCGCCGGTGATCTGCAGATAGATCGTGGTCGCCAGTGTATCGTAGGAACCGCCGATGATCATCGGGTTCGCGAAGTCGGCGATGGACTCGATAAAGGTGACCAGGAAGGCGTTGCCAAGACCCGGAAGGATCAGCGGAAGCGTCACGGAGCTGAATACCTTGAACCGGGATGCGCCCATATCGCGGGCTGCTTCCTCCAGGGAGGGATCGATGTTTTTCAGAAGTCCTTTCATCATCATGTAGCAGACCGGGAAGAACGTCAGTGTCTGGACGATGACGATGCCCCAGAAGCCGTACACGCTGTTGTCATAGATATGCAGCAGGTACCGGGTAATGATGCCGGATTTACCGAACAGCATGATCATGGAAAGGGAAAGGACGAAGGGCGGAGAAACGACAGGCAGCATGGAGACCACCTTGAACAGCCCTTCGAGCAGTTTGGTCTTCAACTCAACATAAACTTCCACGTAGGCGAACAAAAGACCGATCAGCGAAGACGCGATGCCGACCAGGAAGCCTACTCTCAGGGTGTTGGTGATCGCCCTGCGGAAATTGCTCATCGCCATAATGCGGCGGAATACATCCAGCGTGAAACCGTTTTCGGTCACAAAACTGTCGACCAGCAGGATGGCGAGAGGATAAAGGATGAATAAAGTCAGAAACGCGATCAGCAGCACGATCGTGGTGACCATGATGGGATCCGCGAAGAATTTCTGACGGTCCAGTTTGGAACCCTGTTTTCCTGCCATAGTATCTCTCCTGAATCTCTTAAAAAAGCGGGGCGGGTGAGCGTCCTCACCCGCCCT
>JAILDJ010000262.1 GCA_024689505.1 Clostridiales bacterium | reverse complement strand
TTGGGGATCATACCAATGGATCGATAACGGCTGTCCTTGCTTACGATACGGTTATCGCCCAGCACGAAATAACACCCTTCGGGCACGGTGACCGGGAAGGTGACCTGACCGCTGACCGGCGTCGTTTCGACCGCGATATATTTCTCTACCAGTTCCTTATCGTTGACGATGACTTTGCCATCCTGCAGGTCGACCACGTCTCCCGGCAGACCGATGATCCGCTTGATCAGGAAGACTTTTTCGCCATTCTCCACGGAAGGGAACACGATGACATCACCCCGTACCGGTGCAGTAAAACGATATATGAACTTATTGACGATGACCATGTCATTAGCATATACCGTGGGCTGCATGGAAGTACCGATGACCCTGTTGTTCTGCGCTACAAAAGTGATGACGAACCAAACGATGACCAACGCGATGGCCAGTTCCTTGATCCAGCTGAAGATGCCGGCCAAAAGAGATCCGGCAGCTCTTCTGCGGTCTCTTCTGTAGATCTTCTTCTTTTGTTCTTCCGTTCCGGTCACCGGATTGCCGTCCAGATCCAGCTCCTCATACGCTTTTTTCTTTTTCTTGCGCGGCTTGTCCTCGACCTCTTCCCACTGCGTCTTTTCAGCAGGTGCAGACCTTGCGGCTGTTCTCGGCTTTTCGACCTTCTGTGATTTTTCGACTGTCTGCGCTTTTGCCTCAGCCTGATCCAATATATCGTCAAAATCGAACTTTTTTAAATGTGTCCGATCTGTATTCTTCGTGGTTGCTGTTCTTTCTTTTTCGGTCTCGAACAGATCGTAGGTTTTTTCTTCTCTATCCATTATGCTTCTCCAGCTGCGAAATAAACCCCGTTGAAAATGTTAAAAGAGGGACTTTTGAAAGTCCCTCTTGGCGGAACATCCAATGTTTAAGAAAATCAGATACGTTCCTTGACCTTTGCAGATTTACCGACTCTGTCACGAAGGTAGAACAGTTTCGCCTGGCGAACTTTACCTCTGCGGACAACTTCAATATGATCTACTGTCGGAGAATTGAGCGGCCACGTTTTTTCAACGCCAACGCCGTAGGATACACGACGTACGGTGAAGTTCTCGTTGACACCGCCACCCTGGCGCTTAATGACAACGCCTTCGAACATCTGGATACGTTCTCTCGTACCTTCAACGATACGGGCATAGACACGCAGTGTGTCACCTACACGAAAAGCAGGTACGTTGTCCTTAAGCTGCTCATTTTCAATCTTCTTGATGATTTCGGGATTCATGAGCTAACCCTCCTTTCTCTCCAAGACACTCAATAATACATGCTTGCCTCTCTCCAAAACGGCAAGTTGTGGTAACAGCGGAGCATCCGATATTTAGCTTTACAAGTATAACATACTTGCAGGTCGATTTCAACCGTGATTTTTCACAATTTCATCGTATATTTTGCGTTCCTTTGCACTCATCCGTTCCGGATCGATCAGATCCGGACGACGCTCGAGCGTGAGCTTCATGGATTCTCTAAGACGCCACGCTTCGATCGCCGCATGATTGCCATTCAACAGGACTTCCGGCACTTCCAGGCCTTCAAACACACGCGGACGGGTGTACTGCGGATACTCCAGATACATGCCTGAGAAGGACTCATCTTCTGCTGAAGTACTATTGCCAAGAACGCCATCGACCATGCGTGCGACCGCATCCATCACCACCAGCGCCGGTAATTCTCCACCCGTCAGTACATAATCGCCGATGGAGATCTCATCCGTGACGATCAGATCCAGCGCGCGCTGGTCGATCCCCTCGTAATGGCCGCAGAGCAGGATCAGCTCTTCCTCCCGTGCCAGTTCCCGTGCCATCTGCTGATCGAACGTCCGTCCTTTGGGCGTCATGTAGACGACTCTGGGCTTCTTTTCTTTATCACGCACGATATCCTGCCAGCACTCGAATACGGGAGCCGCCTCAATGACCATGCCGGCGCCGCCGCCGAAAGGATAATCGTCCACATGCCGGAACTTATTATGCGTATAGTCCCGGATGTCCACGGCTTCCACCGAAAGCACTCCGGCCTCCATCGCCCGACCCATGATACTGGTCCTGGCGGTCTCCAGGATCATGTCCGGGAACAAAGTCATGACTGTAAACTTCATTTCACTTCAGGCCTTCCATCCAGCGCATGACGATCTTCTTATCTTCCACATCGATCTCCAGGATGCAGTCTTCGATGATCGGCAGCAGCAACTCCTTGCCCTCGGCATCTTTCACGACCAGGACATCGTTCGCACCGGTCTCCATCACGTCACTGACGGTACCCACGCGGACTCCCTCTTCATCCACGACTTCGCAATCCAGTAGATCTTTGAAATAGTATTCATCCTCTTCCAGCGGCAACGCGTCTTCCCGGCGGACCCACAAAGACAGTCCTGCCATGGCCTCCGCCTGGTTCCGATCCTCTACGCCCTCAAGATGCAGCAGGATCAGATTTTTGAAATGTGACGCTTTTGTGATGCCATATTCCTTGGTGTGCGCTTCTTCTCCCTCGCGGGCGACGAGCACATGATCCATATCCAGGAAACGGTCCGGATCCGACGTGACCGGAAATACTTTCAGATCGCCCCGGATCCCATGGGCGCTTGTGATCTGGCCGATACGAAACAGATCGTCCATGACGAAACCTCTTTCTAAAACGGTATAAGAAGCGAGAAGGACAGATTCCTCCTCGCTTCCGGTTCGCGTATTATTGTGCGGGGATCAGATGATCTCCACCACGACTTTGTCGTCGTCCCCAACGGACGCGGCTTTAACAACGGTACGGATCGCTTTGGCGATACGGCCTTGCTTTCCGATCACTTTACCCATGTCTTCAGGCGCAACATGAAGCTCCACGACCAACGTGCTCTCCTTCTGCGTCTCGGTAACGGTAACCTGATCCGGATGGTCGACCAAAGCCTTCGCGATGATTTCTACCAGTTCCTTCACAGCTTTACCCCCTGCTTTCCGATTGATCACTCGATCCCGGCGATTTTAAGGAGCTTCTTAACTGTGTCAGTCGGCTGTGCGCCCTGGGAGAGCCACTTGGATGCCGCTTCCTGGTTGATCTGGATGACGCTCGGCTCCTTGGTCGGATCGTAGATACCTACTTCTTCAATGAAACGGCCGTCACGCGGATAACGAGAATCCGCAACAACGATACGATAGAAAGGTGCTCCCTTGGAACCCATTCTCTTTAATCTCATCTTGACCATGATGATTTCACCTCCTGCGAATTATTGTTTATATAGAAAACCATGTGTTTATGGTACTTCCCGAAATCACTTACAGTCCGAAGGGATTCTTGCCCCCGAACAGACCTGCCAGACCGCCGCGCCGTTTGCCTTTCATAGCGCCGGAGAACTGTTTCATCATCTGTTTGGACTGATCATACTGTTTGAGGAGCTGGTTGAGCTCCTGGATACTCACGCCGGCCCCTTTGACGATGCGGCGCTTGCGGGACGCGTTCAGCACGTCCGGATGGCGGCGCTCATAGGGTGTCATGGAACGGATCATGGCTTCGGTGCGGCCCAGTGCCTTATCATCGACCTCCACGTCCTTCAGCTTGCTGCCCATTCCAGGCATCATGCCCAGAATATCGTTCATGTTGCCCATTTTCTTGATCTGCTGCATGCTTTCGAGCAGATCATCAAGGCCGAAATCGTTGGACATCATACGGGCGCTGACTTCTGCCGCCTTTTCCTCATCGATGGCCTGCGAAGCTTTTTCGATGAGCGACAGCACGTCACCCATGCCTAAGATGCGGGATGCCATACGGTCCGGATAGAAAGGCTCGATATCGGTCAGTTTTTCACCGATACCAGAGAATTTGACCGGTTTGCCGGTGACCGCACGGATCGACAGCGCCGCACCGCCGCGGGTATCACCATCCAGCTTGGTCAGAATCACGCCGGATACATCCAGCATTTCATCGAAACTGGAGGCCACGTTGACCGCGTCCTGACCCGTCATGGAATCGACCACCAGAAGGATCTCGGACGGTTGGACCGCCGCTTTGATCTGCTTCAGTTCATCCATGAGTTCCTCATCGATGTGCAGACGGCCCGCCGTATCGATCAGGACCACGTTGCAGTCCTGCCGGCGTGCCGCTTCCACACCTTTGGAAGCGATCTCCACCGGGCTCACGTCAGTGCCCATCTCGAAGACCGGGACATCCACCTGACCGCCGACGACCTGCAGCTGCTTGACCGCGGCCGGACGATAAACGTCGCAGGCGACCAGCATCGGCCGTTTGCCGTCCTTTTTCATGAGACCGGCCAGTTTGGCAGCCATGGTGGTCTTACCTGCACCTTGCAGACCCACCAGCATCATGACTGTAAAGCCCTTATCGGAATAAGCCAGGCCGCTTTTGCCCTCTTCCCCGCCCATGAGACGGATCATTTCCTCATGAACGATCTTGATGACCTGCTGGCCCGGGGTAAGGCTGGCCATGACGTCCTGCCCTACGGCCCGTTCCGTGACCTTATTGATAAAATCTTTGACGACTTTGAAATTGACATCCGCCTCCAGAAGCGCCAGTTTGACTTCGCGCATGGCGGCTTTGATGTCTTTTTCTGTAAGCGCTCCCTTTCCTCTTAATTTCTTAAAGGTGTTTTGGAGCTTTTCGGATAAACCCTCAAATGCCATTTCAAAACTCCATCGTTGCTGCTTCGATCTTTTCGATCAACCGGACGCGCTCTGCTTCATTCGCTGTTTTTGCCTGTGCGGCAAGTTCGCGGATGTACAGGAAGCGACGCACCAGATGCAGCGTTTCTTCGTAGTTATGTAAGGCGGCCAGAGCCCGTTTCAAACTATCATGGACCCCCTGACGGCTGATCCCCAAAATCTCGGAGATCTCACCCAGCGAATAGTCCTCGAGGATATGCATGCGCACCACATCCTTCTGGTTGTTCGTGAGCAGCTCCCCATAAAAATCGAACAGTAAGGTGATTTCGTAAATAGACTCCATAGCCGGACCTTTAAAGTGAAAGATACCGCTGTAAAGGCCGAAACCTTGACAGCGGTATTCATTATACTATAAGTGTTTCTTCGTGTCAATAGCGGATTTTTATTTATCCAGCTCTTTTTCGATACGCTCGATCAGGATGTTCATCGCCTGGATGCGGGCATATTTCTTGTCCTGCGACTGGATGATGTACCAAGGCGCGAACTCGGTGGAAGTCTTCTGCAGCATATCGTTGATGGCACCCTCGTACAGATCCCATTTCTCGCGGTTGCGCCAGTCCTCATCGGTGATCTTCCACTGTTTCTCCGGCGTATTCTGACGATCCTGGAAGCGGCGCAGCTGCTCGTCCTTGTCGATATGTACCCAGAACTTCAGGATAATGGCACCCCACTCGGCCAGTTCTTTTTCGAACTCGTTCATTTCCTGATAGGCGCGCTTCCACTGCTCCTCAGTGGCGAAACCTTCCAAACGCTCGACCATGACGCGGCCGTACCAGGTACGGTCGAAGATGGCGATATGACCGGTACGCGGCAGACGGTTCCAGAAACGCCACAGATACTGACGATGCAGTTCATCCGGTGTCGGAGACGCGATCGGGTTCACTTCGTAGCCACGCGGATCCAGGCCGGAGGCCACACGCTTGATGTTACCGCCCTTGCCGGCCGCATCCCAGCCTTCATAGGCGATGATGACCGGACGCTTCGCACGATACAGTTCATTGTGCAGCTTCTTCAGGCGGCGGCGTGCTTTCTTGAGCTCTTCTTTGTATTCATCCTGCTCCAAGCTCTTATCCAACGGAACATCGGCCAGCAGCGGCATCTCCAGCAGTTTGAAGGATTCCGGCTCGATGGTGAGCATCTGCGGATAATGGCCGTCCCAGGAACCCGGGCCGATGCGGCGCAAGGATCCATCTTTCTTGGCCTGCAGCGCGCTTTCGATGGACTGAACGATGGTACGGTAGATATCCAGATGCTGGCTGCGCTGATCGTCGGAGGCGATGATGTTCCACGGCGCTTCCTTGGTATGGGTGGCGCTGATGGCTTCCTCGTAAACGTCCAGATACTCGTCGTAATGCTTGTTCTGATCCCAGTTCTTCTTGGTGACACGCCACGCGGTGTTCAGAGAACTCTCCAGTTTTTCAAAGCGCTTTTTCTGCTCCTTCTGGCTGACATGCAGAAAGAATTTCAGGATCAGATAGCCATCATCGACCAGCTGACGTTCGAACACGTTGATGTTATGCAGGCGTTTTTTGACTTCCTTTGCGGAGACCTTGCCCTCGATGCGGTAGTTGGTCACTTCCTGATACCAGCTGCGATCGAAGATACTGAACTGGCCGTACAATGGGATCTTGGTCCAATACCGCCACATGAGCGGCTTTCTGAGCTCATCCTGAGAAGGCTCGGTGATGGAGTACGTTTTGAAGCCGCGAGGATCCATGGAAAGGATGACGTCGGACAGCACGCTGCCCTTACCGGCGGCGCCCCAGCCCTCGAACAGGATGATGACCGGCAGACCGGCCTGCTTCACTTCCTGCTGCAGGACGCCCAGACGGGCTTCCAACGCTTCCGCTTCTTCTTTGTAAGCTTCTTTGTCGACGCGTCGTTTCAGATCAACAGTCTCTAACATGATGCTTTTTCCTCCTGCATTGGATTAATGCATGTAATTATCGTCGATATCATCCATTTGGTCTTCGGTGGGATCATACTCGCTATGATCATCCATACCGAAGCCGCCCATATTCTCACGGATGCCGACCCGTTTCTCGTTACGTTCTTTCTCGACCATATCGGACAGCATGTCCTTTACGATCTTGGAATGGCGGATGTGTTTGATGTCGAATTCCGGCATGGTCTTATCACCAGCGCAGCAATGGATGGTGCCCAGACCGAACATGCGCTCAAAGAAGGAACGGCGCAGTGTCAGGTCGGTGATGCGATACAGGCGGACTTCATCCTCGTTGCGGGAAAAGAAACCGATGTCCAGGATCAGTTTGCTGTCGGTGGCCCGATAGCGGGTAAAGGACAGCGGCAGACCTAAGAAGGTATGCTTACGGTCCTTCCATACATATTTAGGCTTGTTTTTTCTGCCCATAGGTTGCTTCCTCCCTATATATGCTCAATAATGAACAATTTGTAATCATTATACATGATGGAAAACGATTTAACAAGGATTATTTCAGCTCTTTGCACAAGAAAGCGAAGACCATGTCCTCATTGTCCGGCAGATCCTCATGGCCGAAGTCCGGATACAAAACATGCTGCTTCGGGCAAGTCATTTTATTATAAGCCGCGTACTGCGTCGACGGAGGGCAAATGGTGTCCATCAAACCCGTAAACATCAGTACCTTCGCCCGGATCCTGGGCGCCAGATACTGCAGATCGATGTATCCCAGCTTTGTGAATATCTCTTTCTCATGCTCATGTCGAGGATCGAAACTCCTGAAATATTCTTTCAGTTCCGCATAGGCATCGATCGCCAGATCCATCTCCCAGACGCGCTGATAATCGCACAGGAACGGGAAGCTTGGCGCCGCCGCTTTCATCCGAGGCTCCAAGGCCGCACAGGCCAGCGTCAGTCCACCGCCCTGGCTGCCGCCCCATGCACCGACGTTGGTTTCGTCCACGTAAGGCAGATCCATGACGATGCCCGCCAACTGTGCCGTATCCAGGAAGATATCCCGGAACAGCAGATGGTCGGCCGGTCCATCCAGACCGCGGATGATGTGACCGTGCAGCGTATTACCGATGGTACCGCCCACGTCTTCCGAACGTCCGGCCTGTCCGCGGCAATCCAGCGCTGCAACAACAAAACCTTCCGCCGCGTACGGTAAATAATAGGTCCATGAGGAAGACGCCCCGGAATACCCATGGAAATGCAGGACAGCCGGTGCATGCTCCGCTCCTTTCGGCACCAGAAGTTTCGCATAGACACGTGCGCCATGCACTCCGGTAAAGTACAGATCGTAACACGTACAGAATGATGTTTTGAAATCCGCTTCTGTGATCGTGACATCCGGCTGCGTGGCTTTCATTTCCTCCAGTGCTGCGGTCCAATACGCTTCATGATCCTTAGGGCATGGATTGATCCCTTGATAGACTTCCAACGCATGAATGGGCATATCAACTAACATAGGAATGGTACTCCTCGCTTCTTATCGTTTTTCTGTATTCTATCATATCAAGTGAAAAAAACAAGAGACACGCTCTGATCCTGTGCTATAATACAAAGGG
>JAILDJ010000244.1 GCA_024689505.1 Clostridiales bacterium | reverse complement strand
CTGAGGTGTTTTTCTTTGTTCTTTTCATAAGAAACCTCCTTTGATGAATGATCAAAACTGTGACCACTTGTGGGAACCGCCGCGTGGATCTGCGGCTCGAAATCGTGGGTCAGGGGAGATAAGTTTCCCCGGCAAGATTCTGTGGATGCAAAAACTCAAAATGAGTTATTGTCATACAAAGTGGATCTTGCTCTGATGCTTGCTCTGATGCTTGCTCTGATGCTTGTGACATGCCAGAGATTCTGATATAATAAAATCACAATATTGCATTATAATCATATCGAAGAAGATAAGCCTTGCGGTTTACAGTGCTGCCGGAATACTGACAAATCTCGCCCGTGATCTGCCGGGCAGCTGAATTAATACAATAGTATACTGTCCTCGCAACCAGATGCAGGAGGAAAAGATCATATGGAGCTTCTTAAAGCAATCAACGATTCTGTCGCATACATAGAGAAGCATCTATGCGATGACATCAAAATCGGCGAGACTGCAAGGATCGCATGTTTAAGTGAGGACAGTTACCGGCGGTTTTTCAGTTATATGACAGGAATGTCTGTGAACGAATATATCCGCTGTCGTCGTCTGACACTGGCTGCAGAAGACATCAGCAATACTGCGGCCAGCATTCTTGATATTGCTCTAAAATTTGGCTATGAATCATCTGATTCTTTTTCCCGTGCGTTTACCAGACAGCACGGGATTTCTCCCGGTAACTATCGGAAAATCGGAGGCCCGCTTACCGTCTATCCGCCTGCATCCTTTGTCATTCACATGAAAGGAGCAAGCAAAATGAAACTGGAATGGAAAACGATGGAAAGCCTGCACCTTCGGGGTATATCTATGGCTTTCAATCCGGACACGATGACCCGAGAACAGTTGCGGCACACGATCTGGGCAGAAGATGAGGAGAATGCAGCGAAAAGGATCTGCCTGGGAGAATGGAACGAACGAGGCAGCCAAGCTTTTGATGGCCTTTGGTTTGGACTATGGAAAGATGGAAGATACATGGTAGGCCGACTGGCCGCCGATACAACAGAACCTGACCTGGAAGAAATCATTCTACCGGAAGAAACTTATGCAACGTTTTGTTCCGAACCCGGCGGCTATGCCGGTGATGTGATCCCCAAAATGTTTGATGAAGTTGTAGATTCTTGGCTTCCGTCTTCTGGATATACCATAGCAGAGGACTTTTTCCTCGAAGTCTATCATCTGTGTACAGATCAAGAAGAGCGACGCAAGAACCGATATTACGAAATATGGATCCCCGTGAAGAAAACATAAACCAATCAGCTGTTAATCCCGGTTCTTTCATCACAAAAGCGCCACGGTATATTGTTGCCTTGGTGCTTTTTTATCTTCATAGTAAGTACTTTATTATATAAAAGCTCTTGACATTGACATTATGACAGCACATATGATGGTTCCTGTAAGGAGGGTATGTCAAATGATATCAGCGACTATGCTTTGTAAAGATTATCAGATTATCGTGAGAGACAAAGGCCTTACCGGAATGATTAAGTCCTATTTCAAGCCGCAGAAAACCATCGTCCATGCGGTACGCAATATTACTATGGAAATCCCGGAAGGGCAGTTGGTCGGGTACATAGGTCCGAATGGATCCGGAAAAAGCACAACCATTAAAATGCTCTCTGGGATCCTTGAGCCGACAGGAGGAAGGGTGGAGGTTGCCGGTCTTGTACCCAGCCGGAACCGCAAACAAAACGCCTATAATATCGGCGTGGTATTCGGACAGCGAACTCAATTATGGTGGGATCTGCCGGTGCAGGAAACCTTTGATCTTCTAAAGAAAATCTACAGTATACCGGAAGAAACTTACCGCAGCAATGTGGATGAATTCATAGATATTCTGGATCTGAAAGACATTCTGGCAAAGCCTGTGAGGCAACTCTCTCTGGGACAACGGATGCGGGCGGAGTTTGCCGCGGCACTCCTTCATGATCCGAAAGTGTTGTTTCTTGATGAACCTACTATTGGTCTTGATGTGACTGCAAAGTATCGGATCCGGGATTTCATAAAGAAGATGCATCAGGAACGAAAGGTAACTGTACTTCTAACATCTCATGACATGCAGGATATTGAAACACTCTCCGACCGACTGATCATTATCAATCATGGAGAAATGATTTATGACGGCACGGTGAATGCCTTAAAAGAACGGTTTCAAACCACGGACATGGATCGTATCGTTATGGAGGTTTTTCGTGATGAAACGCCGTAGTTCCAGATGCAGGCCTTACCTGGGTTACATGCATCTGCTGCTCATAGATTCGATGGTCTACAAAATGAATCTGCTGTCCTCTTTTATGTCCTCGATCGTTGAGTTTATTGTAATGATCTTTATATGGACGGCGGTTTTTCACTCCCGCAGTTCCATCGCAGGCTTCAGCTTCTCTGAGATGATCACCTATCTGTGCATCGCACAGGGCATTACTGCCATTTATGGTTGGAGCAATGCCATAGAAGCCAGGGTCAGTGAGCGGATCCATGATGGAAGCATCGCTTTTGATCTTTTAAAGCCGGTGCGTTTTAATCTTGCCCGGATCGCGGAAGGGATCGGCAGCAGCTTTATTCAGGTCGTATTTGTTGTTTTGCTGCTTGCGGTGATTCATTTGTTTGTTCCTGCATTCCGTGGACCGGGCTCCTGGACGCATGGAATCGTTTTTGTAATCAGCGTTTGCCTCGGGTATACGGTTATGAGCTTTATCAGTCTGATGGCCGGACTCGCCAGCTTTTATCTGATGAGCTACTGGGGTATTTATTATACGAAAAAAGCTATTGTCGATCTTTTTTCCGGATCTCTTGTACCGCTGATACTTTTACCAACCTGGTTGAGAACAGCCAGTGATTTACTTCCTTTCTCCCAGATCGTTTATACGCCTACGATGATCTGGCTTGGAAAAATAAACGGAGCCGGTCTTTTGCTTGCTCTGGGAAAACAGATCGGATGGGCGGTCCTCCTGTATTTCCTCAATGAATCTATCTATGCAAGAGCTATAAGGAAGGTGACCATAAATGGGGGTTAAGCGGTTTTTTGGAGTCTGGAGCGTTTTCCTTTCTCGAAATCTCCAATCTAAGATGGCTTATAAAGCAGATTTTATCATTGGCGTACTGGCGAATATCCTGATGCAACTGCTGGGATACCTCGCGATCTGGGTGATTTTCAGCCAAACGGATGAACTGGATGGATGGCAGTATTATGAAGTGCTGTTTATGTACGGTATGGCAGCTGCATGCAGCGGATGCTCGGAGTTTTTTCTTGATGGAGTATGGAGTATCGGCGGACAGTTTATTCGAAAAGGAGAATTGGATCGCCTGCTGACCCGCCCGATGAATCCGCTCATGTCCATCTTGATGTCCAAACTTGAACCACATGGTCTTGGGCAAATCATTTTTGGTTTCGTAGTAATGGGCAGTGCCCTGATGCACGGGCAGCTGAAACCACTTCAAGGCGGCATTTGGCTGTTGCCTCTTCTGGTGATCTGCGGTGCATTGATTTATCTCGCAATCAACCTTTTCGTTGCTTCCCTAGCGTTTTTTGCCACCAGAGTGATGGGAATGCAGGTCATGATCCATCATCTGAATTCTTTTTGCAGGTATCCTATTACCCTGTATCCCAAAACCATACAGATCATGATCTCCTGGCTGATTCCCTTTGCCTTCACTAGCTTTTATCCGGCATCTCTGATATTGAATAAAGAAGCCGTGAAGCTCGGATATCTGACGCCTGTCATGACAGTTGGGCTTCTCTTCTTTTCATACCGTTTTTGGTTGTGGGGCCTGAAACATTATCAAAGCGCCGGAGGATGATAATTGACAGAAATAGTCGGTTCAAATAAACTGAGTAGAAGGAGGGATCAGAATGATATCCATACATGAATTGTCCCGGCAATCCGGAGTATCTTCCCGTATGCTGCGTCATTATGATCAGAAAGAGTTGCTTAAGCCGGCAGCTTATACGGCATCCGGCCAGCGATTATATGAGGAAGATGCTTTGATCCGGCTGCAGCAGATCACCGTTTTTTCATACCTTGGGTACAGCCTGTCCGAGATCCGGAAGCTTCTGGAAGAGGCTCGTGATCAGAAATCCTGGTCAAAATTGCTTGACACGCAGGAAACTGTCCTTCGGCGGGAAAGCGAGAAGCTGGAAATCATGCTAAATCTGGTTCGTAAGATCCGGGAGAAATTAGATACGGATGTGGTGAACAGGGAGGATATTATTGCTTTGATCCGTTCTGCGCGGTCGGACGAAATATTGGCACAGGATCATCAGAACCTTCGGCTTCGTCATCTTGGCTTAAATATCTATCAGCAGAGTGATTCGTATTCACAAGATGCTTATCTCCGGTGGATATGGGATCACATGGATCTTCATGATGGTATCCAAATTGCGGAGCTGGATGCGGAAGAAGGCAATTTGTGGTACTGCAACAAGGATCGACTTCCTAAAGGAGTGCTTGATGAGTATTATCTTCCTGGAGCACAGTTGATTAAGCGCGATTTCAGCGATAAGGGATTCTTCACTTGCTGGATCCCCTTTTTGGATCTGGATCAGATCCCGGATGAATCCTATGATCTGATCTATGGGACTTATATGGAGATACATGGAGACCAGATGGAAGAATGGCTTTATGGAATATGGAAAAAGCTCAAACCCGGCGGTAAATTATACACTATTTGTATCGACAGCAACCATATGAAAGAACGCGTCCGGTGGTGCTCCATCATAAACGACGGTTATGAACGCGCTGTAGAACGCCGGGTGGAAGTATTCGGAATTGAAAGGGCTGAGGTGCTGCTGGGATCCGTATTTTCTCATGTACATGTATTTCCTCGATTTAACACGATTCGCCTCAACGATGAGGAAACATTACTGAAAAACCTTACAGACCGTACCGGATACACCGGCCGTACAGAAGCAGAAGTGCGGCGGTTTGTAAAAATGAGAAATCAGATCCATAAAGAATTTGAAAAAGGTTATGTTGAGATCACTACCCACCATTATCTGTTGGAGGCTGTGAAAGACTGAAAAGGCATAGCGGGACGATTTCAGAACTCCGAAGATTGTATATTGTAACGGAGATCTTCGATTCCAGTCTTCCTGCAGTGACAGAATGTAATGAAGCAGGCCTTTGGCTTTTAGTGATATGCTGATATCCTGAATGGCTTCGTTCGTAATGATCGTGAAGCCGTATCGATGTGGTACTCTGTGCCGGATGAGATTGCTTTTCATGGGTGGCGATCCACCTCCTTGTTTCTTCTTTGGCGATTCCGAAAATGACATCATAGAAGTATCGAATATTTATCCTTCTAATGTATAGAGCACGAAAACGCGAAAAATATAAGTACTTTTTGAAACTTTTTTATTTTTTTGAAAAAGTCGGATTTCTATTCTTTACTGACTTGAAAAAACCGTTGTGGACAAATTGTCCACAACGGCAAGGATGAGATGGATATAGGAAATGGCATTGTCCCAACAAGCAACGCCTTCGTGCGTACAATTTGCCAATTGTCCATATGAAGACCGCTTGAAAGGGGCTG
>JAILDJ010000199.1 GCA_024689505.1 Clostridiales bacterium | reverse complement strand
AACAGCCATGCCACCATCGAGAAGAAGGTCATCAACGAGAAGGATTCTTATACCGAAGGCGATACCATCGAGTATGAGATCACCATCACGAACGATGGCAACATGACACTGAAGAACATCACGGTTTCCGATGAACTGACCGGCGATGAGTGGAAGATCGATGAGCTTGCTCCTGGCAAGTCCGAGACCTTCAATGCCGAGTACAAGGTCACCGCTGAAGATGCGAAAGCCGGTTCTGTCAAGAACGTGGCCACCGCGACCGGCGAGACTGTGGATCCGGATGGCGAACCTGAGATCGAACCGGGTGAAACCGATACTCCGATCGAAGAGAAGCCTGAAGAGAAACCTGAGGAGCCCGACGTACCGAAGACCGGTGATGCCACCGATATGGGACCGTGGGCTGCCATGATGGTAACCTCCATGGCCGGCGCAGGCATCGTGATGATGCTCAAGCGTAAGAAGGAAGAAGAGGAGTAATCCCTGATTCTGACTTGTAATATTCATTAAAGGAAATGATCCTCTCTGGCTATCAGAGAGGATCATTTCAAAATATGAAGGGAGGACGGCGCAAATTGATGCAGGAAGGTGTTGTCTACTGGATCGCGAATTGCATTCTGGATGTTTTTTTGTTTATTGCGACGGATCTGGTGTGTGAACGGAGATTCAAGTGGCGGCTTCAATTACTGTTCGAAGTGCTTGGAGCGGTGGCTTTGTGTGTGATCATCCCACTCTTTACACTGTTTTCTAGCTTACGGTTTGTGGTGGGATGCTTGGGGTTTCTGCTGCTGGATGTTCTTTTGCACCGCGGTACTTTACGTTATCGTATCTTTACTTCGGTACTTACCTATCTCTGCATGATTTTGTCGGAAGTTTTGTTTATGGCAATACTGCCGAGAGATGCGGCGGTCTCCGGAGAACTGTATCATATAGATCCGATTGCGCTATATTCGGTATATCTGTTCCTAAATATGGTCGTTCTGTCGATCATGGTCGTAGTGTTTCGGTATCTCCATAAAAGGTATCGGGAGACAGAAAATGCAAAACAATGGCTGCTTTTTCCGATCTTTCCGATCAGCCAGCTTGCTGCATTGCTGAACTTTGCCGCGATCTATATACAGAAAGAGTTTCTGCTCTGGGGATTGATCACGACGATCGCAGTCTTTGTGCTTGCGGACATTGCACTGATCGCATTCATCCGGATGACCGCGAAGAATGCGAAATTACAGATGCGGACGGAACTGTTGGAAGAGCAGATTTCATTCCAAAAGGATTATTACAAACAGCTGGCGGATTCCTACGAGAATGTGCGAAAGATGCGCCACGACATCGATAATCATCTTTATACCATCCAGGCGCTGCTTGCCTCAGGAGAGATAAGGGGAGCGGAAGAGTATAAGAAACAGGTGACTGGGTTGGCCGACCTTTCAGAAGGTTTTGAACAATGCCAGAACAAAGTTGTCGCAAGTTATCTGGAGAAGAAGAAAGAAGACTTTGCGATGGAGAGGATCCCATTTGAAACTAAGATCGTGCTGCCGGAAGACTGCGGGATCGAGAATCCGGACCTGATCTGTGCGCTTGGGAATCTGCTGAATAACGCACAGGAGGCCACGGCCAGACTCGAAGATGGGTTTATCTCGCTGGAGCTCTCTTATCGATCCCCGTATTTGAGTATCTGCGTAAAGAACCGCATTAAGCTGGAAACGGAAAGCAAAAAGCCAAGGCGGATCGCAGAACTGGAGCGCGGTATCGGAATGTCGATTCTGGAAGAGATGGCCAGGCAGTATGATGGAGATCTCAAAATCCAAAGGGAACAAGACGTTTTCCGGGCCGATCTGGTGTTAAAGGGGAGATCACATGTTGACGATAGCGATCTGTGACGATCAAAAAGAGCATTTGCAACGTGCAGAAGCACTTGTGGACCGGACATTTGCTGCGGAAGATAGGAAGATCCGGAAAAAGTGCTTTAGTGGCGCGGAAGAGTTATTGTTGTGGCTGGAGATGGAGAATCAATGGCCGGATATCGCAATACTGGACATCGAGATGGATGGTGAGGATGGAATCGCACTCGCTAAGCGTCTGAATACTCTGGTACCGACGTGTCGGATCATTTTCTTAACAAGCTATATGGATTATGCGATGGATGTCTACGAAGCGGAGCATATCTGGTTTGTGGTCAAAGCCCAAGCGGAGGAGTACTTTCCTGCGGCGGTAAAGAAGGCCCTTCGGTCGTTAGAGGAGCGGGAGGCGGCAGTGCCAGCTTTGGTCGTGAGTGAGAATCGCCAAAAGACAGTGATCCCGATCGACCGGATCCTATATTTAAGTAAGGTCGGAAGAAAGGGACAGGTAGTCTGCATCGATGGAGAGTATCTGGATCGGAAAGGACCTGCCGCCTTGATCCCTGATGTGTACCGTGAATACTTCCTGCGCTGCCATGAAGGATACTGGGTAAATGTAAAAATGATTGTGCAATTGGACAGAGATTTCTTCATCCTCAAAAATGGGAGCCGAGTGCCGATCAGCCGAACCTTTAAGGAAAGAGCCAGAGAAGAGTTTTTTCAGAAGTACCGGATAGGGTAAAAACGGAACGCACACGAGATGTGTGCGTTTTTTTATACAATTACTATGTGCTGATCTTACACAGAAAAGCGCTGAATCGACACAGATACCATAGGTCTGCTGAGAATCATGATATTATGGATCCAATCAGTAGAGGTTTTTATTTGAGACCTTGCTATGAAGCATTTAAATACTCTGCAGTGGCGTTCTTTTACGCAGAGAAATAGTAGAAAGGACAAGTTATTATGAAGAACTCGATCCAGCGGATCTTGGCCCTGTGCCTCTGTATGATTCTTTGTCTGTCGGTCACAACACCGGGCTCAGTCGATGCTGCCACGAAAAAGGCATATGAGACTTTTTCAAAGACAGGTAATCAGGCAAATGATATTGTTAAATACGCATTGAGCCGTGTTGGCAAAAAGGATGAGCGGGGCAAAATGTGCGCCGGGTTTGTTGTTACCTGTGCGAAGGCGGCAGGTCTGACATCAAGCCAGATCAATATGAGTGCTACTATTGCATCTCCTTGGACTGCGAGTGGCCAGTTCAATTACCTGTCCAAAACAGGAAAAACCAAGTTGAATTGTAAGGCTTATACCTGGAAAGACTATTTAAGTGGAAAATATAAGCCGCAAAAAGGAGACCTGGTCTTCTATGGATACATCAAGGGATCGAGTGCCGGTTCCGCGAAGTTGTCTATCGCGAAGTTGTCAAGCAAGAATTATTATCATGTCCATGTCGGTATTATTCGGAACAACAGCAGCACACTGACCAAACTGTATACCGTCGATGGCGGCCAATCCGGTTCTGATGGCAAGAATACATGGGTCGCAAAGAAGACCAGAAAGACTAATAAGTCCACTGGTGCTGTTTCTGGGTGGAAAAGTGGCAGTAAACAGGTATTTGCCTTGGAATTTATCCGCCCGAATTACAAAAACACGACACCTGTACCAGAGATGACGGCCGATGATTACCTTGCAAAGTGTACCAAGACTGCAACTTATCTGAATCTGGTGTCGACTTCCGGTACTGATTATATAAAAACACTGCCTTGCAGCAATTCTACATGCAAAGCTTCTGGGAATGTGCGAAAGATGACCCAAGGAGAAGCTTATGTTGCTACGGCGGTTTATAAGAATACAGCGGGCAGATACTGGTACAAGGTCTCTGCTTCTGATGGTAAAAATGGTTTTATTTATGGTGGGTCTGCTGAAGTAAAAGGACTTTCAGCCGGAACGGCATATAAGAAGGGACTGCCCAGTGACGCGGTCAGTGGCAATGCCGTAGTCCCCTCGACCGTTACATACGGCAAAGCACAGACGGTTTCGGGAACGCTTAAAGTAAAGAGCGGAAGTGGGTTGAAGATCACTATCGTAAAAGGATGGTTGTATGATAGCAAGTGCAATCCTGATGATAGTGAAGACTTTGTTTGCTATGGTAAAGATGTAGATCTCAACGTCACATCGTTTGGTCTTGCTGGTTCAACAGTCGATACAAAAATGAAATTCGCGAAACTGGCAAAAGGCAAGGGCTGGCTGAGACTGAAACTTTATTTGAAGGCCAATTATACACCAGATGGTAAGAGCCTCAGCACAATAGAGCTGAATTTCTGGCCGGAAAAGGTGTATTTCACGGTGAAGTAAAGAATCATTCACAACAGGAGAATCATCATGCTCGATAAAGTGATTTCTGCTGCAATTGCTGCCGCGATAATCGGTGGCATAAAGTACCTTGTTGATAAAAAGCGTTTAACAGTGAAACAACCGATCTATGTCGCGTTTCGCTGTTCGAAGTGTGGAAAACTGAATTACTATAAGCATATAATGAAAACGGATGGAAGTTCTTCACAATTTGGTATTGGAGATCTGCCTGCCGAAGAATGCCAGGAATGCAAAAATACAGAATCCTGGATGGTTCCCACATATCCGATTCTTAAAAAGTTGGCGTTTTATGCTTTGATCATTTCTCTTGTCGGACTAGCTTTGTTAATTTGTATCCGCCGGGATCAGAATCTTGCAAATGTTAGACTGATACTGATCATGATCAGTACCTGCTTGTTATATGCAGCGATCATCTTGGTTGTTTTGCGATGGATCTTACGTATCATAATGAAAACTAAGATAAAGAAAGCCGCAGCATCACTTGGGGAAGAGAACGGACCGATCGTGGCTACGGACTACACAGAGTATCTACAGCTCATCGAAAAACGTTTTGGACTGGACGATGACACTAGAAAACAGATTTCTAAAACTATTAACGGACAGTCAGTCTAGCCTATAGCATATTCCGGCTAAAGATGCTATCTGGTATTTGACAAAAGCAGTGCCTCTAAATGATATATCTTGCATCTCTTTATGATACGACATCACAAGCCCCGCTAAGTTCTGGCGGGGCTTGTTCATGTAGAGTACATCGGCAATGGATAGTAAGCCTTCTTTACTGAAAAAGATTGACTCTGTCTCTTCAGAATGTTATAATAACATCAAATGTAAATCTACAAGAAAGAGGTATTGTCCAATGGCTGTTGTTGATTTAACCAAATATGGTATCACTGGTACTACTGAGCTTATCTACAATCCGTCCTTCGAGAAACTGTTCGAAGATGAGATGGATCCGAACCTGACCGGTTTTGATAAAGGTCAGCTTACCGAACTGGATACCGTTAATGTTATGACCGGTATTTACACCGGGCGTTCTCCTAAAGACAAATACATCGTTATGGATGAGAATTCCAAGGACACCGTATGGTGGACCACTCCGGAATATCCGAACGATAACCACCCGATGAGCGAGGAAGTCTGGGCGAAGGTCAAGGAAATGGCAATCAAGGAGCTCAGCAATAAGAAGCTCTACGTCATGGACACTTACTGCGGAGCCAACAAGGACAGCCGCATGGCCGTTCGTTTCATCATGGAAGTCGCCTGGCAGGCACACTTCGTAAAGAACATGTTCATCATCCCTACCGATGAGGAACTGGAAACCTACGAGCCGAACTTCGTCAGCTTCAACGCTTCCAAGGCGGAAGTCGAAGGCTGGGAAGAGATGGGCCTCAATTCTTCTACTTGCGCTGCCTTCAATATCACCAGCCGTGAGCAGGTCATCCTGAACACCTGGTATGGCGGCGAGATGAAGAAGGGTATCTTCTCCATGATGAACTACTATCTGCCGCTGCAGGGTATGGCTTCCATGCATTGCTCCGCGAATACCGATATGAACGGTGAGAACACCGCCATCTTCTTCGGTCTGTCCGGTACCGGCAAGACCACGCTGTCCACCGATCCCAAGCGTCTGCTGATCGGTGATGACGAGCATGGCTGGGACGACAATGGTGTCTTCAACTTCGAGGGCGGCTGCTATGCCAAGGTCATCAACCTGGACAAAGAATCCGAACCGGATATCTACAATGCGATCCGCCGCAATGCGCTGCTGGAGAACGTTACGGTCGATGAGAACGGCAAGATCGACTTTGCCGATAAGTCCGTCACCGAGAATACCCGTGTTTCTTATCCCATCGAGCATATCGATAAGATCGTCAAGAAGGTCCGCCCGATCTCCGCTGGTCCGGATGCGAAGGACGTCATCTTCCTGTCTGCGGATGCGTTCGGCGTTCTGCCTCCTGTTTCCATTCTGACTCCGGAGCAGACCAAGTACTACTTCCTGTCTGGTTTCACCGCGAAGCTGGCTGGTACCGAGCGTGGTATCACCGAGCCCACCCCGACGTTCTCTGCTTGCTTCGGTCAGGCGTTCCTGGAACTGCATCCGACCAAGTATGCGGAAGAGCTGGTCAAGAAGATGGAAAAAGTCGGCGCGAAGGCGTATCTGGTCAACACTGGATGGAACGGCACCGGCAAGCGTATCTCCATCAAGGATACCCGTGGTATCATCGATGCGATCCTGGATGGCTCCATCAATAAGGCTCCTACCAAGGAGATCCCGTATTTCAACTTTGAAGTTCCGACCGAGCTGCCTGGTGTAGATCCGGCGATCCTCGACCCGCGTGACACCTATGCGGATGCCGCTGAGTGGGAAGAGAAGGCCAAGGATCTGGCTGGCCGCTTCATCAAGAACTTCGTGAAGTACACGAGCAACGATGCCGGCAAGGCTCTGGTAGCCGCTGGTCCGCAGCTGTAATCTTTACAGTTATAGCGTAACAAATCAAAACCTCAGGGTCTGTCTACCGGATCCTGAGGTTTTCTAAAGTCATTTGGAGGAAGTACATGGCGGATTATGAGCAGATGCTGCTGCAAGCCGAAGGGCTGTTGGACGGTAAGGACTGGTCCATAACGACGTTGAGCAACGCTTCAGCATTATTATATGACACATTGGAAGACCTGAACTGGGCAGGATTCTATCTGATGCGTAATGGAGAACTGCAGTTAGGTCCGTTCCAGGGTAAGGTCGCATGCACACATATCGCTGTGGGCAAAGGCGTCTGCGGTACAGCGGTCGCAGAGGATCAAGTGCAGTGTGTCTACGATGTGCATCAGTTTCCTGGGCATATCGCGTGTGACAGCGCATCAAATTCGGAGATCGTCATCCCGCTGCACGTTGGCGGCGAGGTGATCGGTGTCCTGGACATCGACAGCCCGCTGATCGGAAGATTCACTGAAGAGGATGAGAAGTATTTACGGCAGTTTGCTGCCATTCTGGAGAGGAGTTTGTCAGAATGAAAGTCGTTTCTGTTCTGCCGCTGAACGAACGGCATAAGGCTTTTTTGAGAAGCAAGGCCGATGCGGAATTCGTATTTAGTTCTTTTGATGAAGTTAATGAAGAAGTGCTGGCTGACGCAGATGTGATCCTTGGCAATATACCTCCGCGCATGCTTGCCGCGTGCAAGCACCTGAGACTGATGCAGCTCAACAGTGCCGGTACCGATGGATATACAGCAGAAGGCGTTCTGTCACCGGAGACACGGTTGACCAATGCCACCGGTGCTTATGGACTGGCGATCTCAGAGCATATGCTGGCCATGCTGATGATGCTGATGAAGAAGCTGGACAGATATCACGACCTACAGAAAGAAACCAAATGGGAGGATGCCGGAGGAGTCACCTCCATCTTTGGATCGACCACCTTGGTCTTGGGCCTTGGTGATATCGGGGGCGAATTTGCTTCTCGTATGAAGGCGTTGGGCAGCCATGTCATCGGGATCCGCCGTACGGGCGGTGAAAAACCTTCGTATGTGGATGAGATCGACACGACAGAAAACTTCATGAAGTATGTGCCGCAGGCGGATATCATCGCCATGAGCCTGCCAGGCACGCCGGCGACCTATCATATCGTGGATCAGTCGGTCTTCCGGATGATGAAACCCGGCGCGTTTTTGTTGAACGTAGGCCGTGGTACTGCGATCGATCCTGCGGCTTTGTATGAAGCTTTGCAGAATGGTACCTTGGGCGGTGCCGGCATCGATGTCACGGAGCCGGAGCCTCTGCCGAAGGAAAGCCCTCTGTGGCAGTGCAAGAATCTGCTGATCACGCCTCATATTTCCGGTGGTTTCCATCTGCCGGAGACGTTCGAACGGATCGTTCGGATCTGCGGTGATAATCTGGAAGCATTGGAAAAGGGGATGCCGCTCAGGAACGAAGTCGACTTTACGACAGGGTACAGAAGGCGCTAAGATCACATGCTGAGAACAGGAGGATCAGTCTACAGCATGTGTTGTAAGAAAGGGAATCCTAGTGAACTATTTGATTCGTAATGGCCGGATCCTGGATCCGTCAGTCAACCTTGACGCGGTGCTGGATCTGAGGGTCACAAATGGGATCGTGTCCGAGATCGGACCGTCCCTTGTGCCACAAAATGAGGAGATCATCGATGCGCAAGGTCTTTGGGTGACGCCGGGTCTGATCGATCTGCACGTCCATTTCCGTGATCCTGGGCTGACATATAAAGAGACCATCGCGACAGGTATGCGGGCTGCCGCAGCAGGAGGTTTCACCACAGTCTGTGCGATGCCCAATACGAAGCCCGTCGTGGACAGCGTCGAAGTCGTGCGTTATATCAGGTCTGAAGCCGCCAAAACACCTGTTACGGATCTTAAGATCATCGGCGCGATCACCCGTGGACAGAATGGAGAAGTTTTGGCAGATATCCAAGGAATGGCAGAGGAAGGGATCTGCGCTTTGTCCGAAGACGGGAAATCCGTGATGAACGCTGATCTCATGAAACAGGCCATGCTGCTAGCAAAAGATCTGGATCTGCCGATCTTCGATCACTGCGAAGACGCGAATCTGGCGCATGGATGTGTATCGCCTTGTGACGCGCAGAAAGCCTTGGGCTTGCCTGCTTTGGATCCGATCGCGGAAGAGGTGCTGACAGCCCGTGACATCCAATTGGCGGGACTCACCGGCTGCCGGCTGCATATCTGCCATGTTTCGACGGCCAACAGTGCGGAGATCATCCGGGTGGCCAAGGCGCACAGCATTTCTGTAACGGCGGAAGTAGCACCGCATCACTTCGCTCTGGACGATTCCGAGATCTGGAAGAATGATGCAAATTACAAGATGAATCCACCGCTGCGTTCGTCAGATGACGTTGCCGCCATGATCGTCGGGCTCCAGGATGGCACGCTGGATGCCATCGCGACGGACCATGCACCGCATCATGAGAATGAAAAGAACCTCGGCTTGGAGAAAAGCGCCAATGGGATCGTCGGACTGGAGACGTCGGTGCCGGTTTCGGTCACAGCTTTGGTAAAGACAGGTTTGTTGACACCGTTGGAACTCATCGATCGGATGAGTACGACACCGGGTCGTATCCTGGGCGGCGGCAAGGGAACACTCCAGGTCGGTGCGCAGGCGGACATCGCCTTGATCGATGCGGATACCCCCTGGACCATCGACAAAACAAAGTTCGAAACGATGGGACGCAACACACCCTTCGATGGTTGGAACGTATATGGACGTGTCCATACGACGATCTATAAAGGACAAATCGTTTATCAGGAAGGAAAGATACAAGTATGATCGATCGATTGATTGACAGGATCATGGAGCTTAAGAATCCTACGGTCGTAGGGCTGGATCCGCGTCTGGGAATGATCCCGGATCATGTAAAAGAAGCGGCATATGCAAAATACGGCAAAACACTGGAAGGCGCTGCCGAAGCTTTCCTACAGTTCAATAAAGCGATCATCGATGCGGTCTGCGATCTAGTACCGGCCGTCAAGCCGCAGATCGCTATGTACGAAACGCTTGGAGCCGCAGGCATGCAGGCTTTCATCGAGACGGTGCGTTACGCTAAGGAAAAAGGCATGATCGTCATCGGTGATATCAAGCGCAGCGATATCGCGTCTACAGCGGAAGCTTACGCGACCGCCCATATCGGTGCTACTGATGTGGAGGGAGATACCTTCTCAGCGTTTGATGAGGATATGATCACGCTGAACCCGTACCTGGGTTCGGATTCTATCCAGCCGTTCTTTAAGACCATGCGGGCTTTCGATCGCGGTATGTTCGTTCTTTGCAAGACGTCCAACCCGGGCGGTGGTGAATTCCAGGATCTGCTGGTCGACGGTATGCCTTTATATGAAAAAGTCGGTCTGCGGATCGAGGCATGGGGCGAAGAGTTCCGTGGAAAATACGGTTTCTCCGACGTTGGTGCTGTAGTCGGTGCGACCTATCCCGAGCAGGGCGTGCGTTTGCGTGCGCTCCTGCCGCATACATTCTTCCTGGTACCGGGTTATGGAGCGCAGGGAGCGACGGCCCGGGATCTGGCGGGCTGCTTCAACGCGGACGGGATCGGCGCGATCGTCAATTCATCGCGCGGCATCATCGGTGCGTGGCAGAGTGCGAAATACAAAGAGCGTTTCACTCCTGAAGAATTTGCACTTGCCTCTCGAGCAGCGGTCATCGATATGCAGAAAGACTTGTGGGGAGCGCTGCACGCATGATCACGGATACATATACCATCATTTCACAAGAAGAACTCAGCCCTGGCATCTTCCAGATGGCCTTGTACGCCCCGCAGATGGCCCAGGAAGCCCTTCCGGGCCAATTCGTGGATATCTATTGCGCTTCGAAGGATAAACTCCTTCCGCGGCCCATCAGCCTGTTTGATGCGGATCCGGTGGAAGGGACATTATCTCTGATCTATGCTGTCGTAGGAAAAGGTACAGAAGAGATCTCTTCGATGGTCGAAGGCGATACCATCCGGGTGACAGGTCCTTTGGGACATGGTTTCCCTTTGGAACAAGCACGCAAGATGGAAGAAATCTTTTTGGTCGGCGGCGGCCTGGGTATTCCACCGATGTATCTGCTGGCACGTCGTCTTCATATCCTATATCCAGAGAAACCGATCCGTGTTTTTCTCGGTTTCCGCAGCGAGCCGTGGATCGGAGAGATCTTTTCAGCTTTCGGCGAAGTGCTTCCGTCCAGTGATGACGGAGCCTGCGGTTTCAAAGGCACAGTCATCGATCGCATGAAAAACTACCTGGATACGGCGGATTCCGGTTCGCGAATCCTGTATGCCTGCGGTCCGATCCCCATGATGCGGGCGATCCAGCCTTTTGCGGCGGATCATGACATCGAGACCTGGTTCTCGTTGGAAGAGCGTATGGGATGTGGATTCGGAGCCTGTTATGGGTGCCCGGCAAGACTGCGCACAGAAGAGGGCGGTTCTGTACTGAAGCGTGTCTGCAAGGATGGACCGGTCTTTCCCGGAAAGGATGTGATCTTCGCATGAACATGAACATCGATTTCTGTGGGATCTCTATGAAGAATCCTCTGACGACAGCATCCGGTACATTCAACCCCAGAGCGCATGCAGATTTCTATGATCTTTCAACGCTGGGGGCAGTCACGGTAAAGGGTGTCGCATCTGCGCCATGGGAGGGAAATCCGACTCCGCGCATCGCGGAGGTCTATGGTGGAATGCTCAATTCCGTCGGACTGCAGAACCCCGGTGCTGAAGCCTGGATCCGCGAAGAACTGCCATTTCTGCAGCAGTACGATACACGGATCATCGTCAATCTCTGCGGTCACACACTGGAAGAGTACATGGAAGTGACTCGAATGTTCCAAGACGTCCCGGTCGATCTCTTCGAACTCAACATATCCTGCCCGAACGTTTCGGCAGGGGGCGTGACCTTCGGAACGGATCCGAAAATGGTCGAAAAGGTCGTTTCCAGCGTAAAAAAAGAAGCGGACAAGCCGCTGATCGTCAAATTGACGCCAAATGTGACCGATATCACCGAGATCGCCCGTGCTGCCGAAGCTGGCGGAGCGGATGCTTTGTCTTTGATCAATACACTGCTGGGCATGAAGATCGATATCTATCGACGCAAACCCGTGCTGGCCCGTACAGTAGGCGGTTTTTCCGGACCGGCCATCAAACCCGTGGCGGTGCGCATGATATACCAGGTCGCTAAGGCTGTTGGTCTGCCGATCATTGGCATGGGCGGTGTGATGACAGGTGAGGATGTGGCCGAGTTCATCATGGCCGGCGCCTCCATGGTGGCCATCGGGACTGCAGCCTTGGTCGATCCTTCTGCACCTCCGCGCATCCTGCAGGAACTGGAAGCATTTTGTGCAAAGACCGGCGTGCAGGATATAAACGAGATCCGAGGGATCATATGAAGCAGTAATTACATGGTAGTATGTATTATGCTTTTCTGCAATGTAAAAAAGATCGACGATACATGGCATGATCCAATTCGAGTCAGTTACCATGTTAAAAATCGACATTTTTGTAATTTTTTGCTTTATCAAAACATGGTAGGAAGAGCATCAGATTTTATACCATGAGAAAATGCGAAGAAACGCTGAAATATTACATGGCAAATGGTATACACAAAAAATCACCCCGTAGCTTTCGGAACGACTACGGGGTGATAGTTTGATAGTGAATAATACCATGTAACAGACTATTCGATTATGCTCGGATGTGCCTTCAGATATTTCGCCAGAGGACCCAGGATGACCCACAGCAGTAGGATCTCGATGGGCAGGGCAATGAGGTTCTTGGTGACACGTGGAATGAGGAGCCCATAAAAGCCTTTGCCCATCAAAATGGACAGCCAAAGTGTATTCAACAGGATGTTGATGATAAGGTTAGCCAATGTTTTAGAAATGATACAGCGCCATACAGTGACATTGTTCTTATAGAAGCACAGGCCGTACAGGATGCCGCCCAGGATCGCGTTCAAGGTGAAGCCGAAGAAGAACGTGCCTGTGGGTTTGATGATGAAGCGGACGATGTCACCAACGCCGCCCATCAGTCCGGCACAGACCGGTCCGTAGAGCATACCGGAGAGTCCGGTGACCAAGAAGCCGAAGCCTACCTTCAACGTAGGTGTCAGCTGGAGGGAAAACTGATCGATGATCACGCTTATGGCCAAAAGCAGAGCCATTCCGGTGATCGTGCGTAATTTTTTCAACTCCTGGAGAGATCGTACCCATAAAGCAAGCAAAGCAGTACCTCCTCGCACTTCAACTGCACGGTGTGTGCAGGTACAACAAAAACAATAGTGACAGTATACTGGAAAAGAGCACGCTTTGCAAGTATGAAAGAAAGGAGCGTGCTCTTGATTTTCTGCTGATATCGTAGTATAATGAATTGGTTATGCTCTGGACTTTACTTCGTCTATCGTGGCATTCAATATCGCGCCGATCAGTTGTATCATGCTGATGAAATACAGCCAGATGATGATCACGATGATCTGTGAAATACCGCCGTAAATAGAAGTATAGGCCGACATGTTCGAGACGGAGGCCGACATCAGATGGCTGACCAGGAAACTGGCAACGGTCGCGAACAGGGCACCCACCCAAACATTTTTGAACTTCAATGGTTTGGTGGGAATAAATCGGTACATGAACAGATATATGATGAACATCAGCAACAGCGGCAGCGCCAGTCGGATGATAGTGATCAGCTGTTCGTAATACCGGTCCAGACCAAAGTATCCGAAGGCGGCCTTACTCAAAGCTTCACCGAACAGGACAAGGGCAAAGAACAAAACGATCATGAACGCGAATGCGATCGTGTAAAAGAAAGAAATCAAGAAAATGAGAAGGAGCGGACGGGTCTCCACGGTCTGGTAGGCCATGTGGATGCCGTTCATGATGCCGCGCACGCTGCGGGAAGCCGCATACAGGATGATGATGACGTACAGAACGTAAGAGCCTGTCGTACCGCGGTCCAGATTATCAAACACCGATACGATGATGTCCCTGGCGGCATCCGGGATGGAATGAAAGCTCTGGATGAGGGCGATGACGCCGTCCGCCGTGATCAGATTCGTACGGGTCAGCATCATACCGACCAGGGTGATCAGAGGGACCAGCGACATGATCATGTAAAACGTGATCTGTGCGGCATACGCGCCGACGCTGTCTTTGAACAGCCGGTACGTGAACCGGTAAATGAATGTGCGAAGCATCTGGTTTCCCTCCTTTCCTGCTATCATTATAAACCATTTATCACAAATCCGCAACAACATCCCATGGAGAGGACTTGTTATGCCTATCAATCTCACCCCCAATCTGCCGGATGCAGAACTGCTCAGGCAAGAAAACGTTTTTACCATGTCCATCGAACGAGCATTGCATCAGGATATCCGCCCGTTGGAGATCGCGATCCTCAATATCATGCCCCTGAAGGAGCAGACAGAACTGCAGATCCTCAGGATGCTGGGCAATTCGCCGCTGCAGACGCATGTGACTTTTGTCAGCCTGGAAACACATGAGTCGACTCATGTCTCCAAAGAGCATATGGAAAAGCACTATGTACCGTTTTCTGAGATCAAACATCGTAAGTTCGATGGTATGATCATCACCGGAGCGCCGGTGGAGATGATGGAATTCGAAGAGGTGGATTACTGGCAGGAGTTATGTGAGATCATGGAGTGGACCAAGACCCACGTCACGTCCACCTACCATATCTGCTGGGGTGCTCAAGCGGCGCTGTACTATCACTACGGGATCCCAAAGAAGGTCCTGCCGCAGAAGATGTTCGGCGTTTTCAAGCACAACCGCACCGAGGAGAAGATCGATCTGCTGCGCGGTTTTGATGATGAGTTCCTGGCACCGCATTCCCGGCATACTTATACGCCCATAGAAGAAGTGCGCAAGATCCCTAACCTGAAGATCCTGTGCACGTCGGATATGGCGGGTGTTTATCTCGTCGTGTCCCGTGACAAGAAGCAGGTCTTCGTAATGGGCCACAGCGAATATGACGCGACCACGCT
>JAILDJ010000193.1 GCA_024689505.1 Clostridiales bacterium | reverse complement strand
ATGGTCCGGGCGAAGAAGGTCTTCTGTGTGGAAAGCGCCATCGTCGTGACACAGAAATATCACCTGTTCCGCGCTTTGTATATCGCGGAGCGAGTCGGACTTACAGCCTACGGTGCAGATGCGGAGCGGGTCGCCTATGCGGGCAAATACTATCGTGAAGCAAGGGAATGCCTGGCCAGAGTCAAGGACTTCTTTGGCTGTCTGTTCCAGGTAAAACCCAAGTATCTGGGAGAGCAGATCCCGATCCGGGGATGATGTGGAGGAAATATGTTCGATCTGAATGAATATCTGGAACAGTTGATCGCAGAGTGCAGGAAAGCTTTTGGCGACAGACTGTTATATGTTGGTCTGCAGGGCAGCTATCTGCGCGGTGAAGCGCATGAAAACAGCGATATCGATATCATGATCATTCTGGACCGATTCACCGTGCGGGACATGGACCGGTACCGGGAGATCCTGCAGCAGATCGAATCCTATGACAAGTCCTGCGGTTTCATCTGCGGGAAAGATGAAATGGTGCGCTGGAACCCGTTGGAGGTGTGCCAGCTGCAGCATACGACAAAGGATCTGGTCGGCACTTTGACAGACTATCTGCCTCCAGCGGACCGGACGGATGAGATCGATTACGTCAAGGTAAGCTTAGGGAACTTATACCATGAATTGTGTCACAGATACATCCATGGAGATCGAGAGAAGAATGTGCGGAAGTTCCGCGCCACCTGCAAGAGCCTGTTCTTTTTGATCCAGAATCTGTATTACCTGGAGAGCGGCGCGTTCGTAGCCACGAAAAGAGAACTGAAGGAGCAAGTCTCGGAAGATGACCGTGCGGTTCTGGAAATGGCGGAACTGGCGGATGACTATGACTTCGACGAAGCATTTGGGACATTGTTCCAGTGGTGTCAGCAGGCGTTCCTGCGCCTGGAAAACCTATAGAAAGGGAGAAGACCATGTTTGTCAGAAAAGAGTTTGAGCGAGTCTCACCGGAAGAAGCCGGCGTTCGTCCGGAAGGGATCCTTGCGTTCCTGGATGATCTGGAAAGCGGTTATACCGAGATGCATGGTCTGATGATCATGCGGCACGATCAGGTCATCGCGGAAGGCTACTGGACACCATATGGACCGGGCATTCCCCATATGTGCGCGTCTTTGACCAAGACCTATATGGGCACGGCGATCGGCATCCTGATCCGTAAAGGCCTGTTGACGCTGGATACACCATTGAGTGTGATCTTTCCGGAATTCATCCCGGAGGAGCCTTCGGAATACTTCCCGGAGCTGACGATCCGACACGTCCTGACCATGGGCAGCGGTATGACAGCCTTCCCGGAAATGGAAGGCGGCTGGGTGAAGAATTTCATGGCCATGCCCTTGGAACATAAGCCGGGCACGTATTTCTGGTACAACAGTGTTGGGTCCACCTTCCTCGGGAAAGTGGTCGAAAAACTGACCGGTAAGGACGTCTATACCTTCCTGGAAGAAGAGCTGTTCCCCAAGATCGGCATCAACGGAAAGAACGTGCTGTATGGGATCGCCCCGGCGGACGCCGACATGTGGGCCTGGCGCACAGTCTCGACCACCGAGGACAACCTGCGGTTGATGAAACTGTATAAAGACGGCGGGGTATGGGAAGGCGAGCGGATCCTTCCGGAAGACTTTGTACGTCTGGCAACTACAAAACAGATCGAAAATGATACTAATGGTGCCCGCGAACGTGGTGAGCTGGATGGCTGCGCGGGTTATGGGTATCAGATGTGGATGTGTCAGCATCCCGGCGCCTATCGCGCGGACGGGGCTGCCGGCCAGTTCTCCATTGTGATCCCGGATAAGGATATGATCGTTGCGATGAACCAGAACGCGCCGGGATCGAATCCGGCCAAGGCGCTGAAGGCAGTCTGGGATATCCTGCTGCCCGCAGTGGTGGACGAAGAGATCGAAAAGGACGAAGCCTGCGCGGCGGCATCTGAGAAACTGCGAAACAGGCTCAGGCACCTGACCATCGCCGCACCGGAATTCAGGCCTTACGCGGCAGGCAAAGAGACGGCCTCCGGCAAGTACCTGGTCAAGGACGGCAGCTTCGATCTGTACTGTCTGGGCATGTTCGCACCGGAAGCTGAGCCTATTCGACGTTTTGAGATCAAGTTCGATGAGATGGAAGGTACGATCCTTTGGGAAAGTGTCGACCATATGTCCTGTTGCTTAGAATTCGCGATGGACGGGACGCGGCGCTTCAACCGTTTCCGTTCACCATGGCAGTTCGCGACGCAGTGCTATGCCAACGGTGTCTGGGAATCCGACTATGTGTTCCGACTGGAAGAATTGTGGCCGGAAAACAACTCTCGTAAGGTGCTGCGCTTCAGCTTTGGGGATGGGACTTGTACCATCAGTCAGATGAAAGGCGGTCTGCCGGGACAGCCGCTCCAGGAGGTCCTGACTTCAGCGTTGAAGGAGGTTTGACTATGATAGAGATCGTTTACTTGCCGAAAGAGCAATGGAAGGGCAAGGACATTCCTTTAGAGACCAGAAACAACGAGTATTATGACGTGATCATCGATCCGCTGGATCATGATGGCTGTCACATCTCGCTGGTCAGAAAAACGGCGGAAGAGGAGATCGTCCATACCCCGGAGGAATATGACTTTCCTGATCGTTTATATCAGGAGTATTGGGAAAACGCGGAAGCCTACGGTGTGGTAGGCGAAGATGGGAGCCTCCTCGCCTGCATAGAGGTATGCCCGGAAGAATGGTCCAACCGCATGCTGGTGACGGAGCTTTGGGTGTCGGAAGCGCTGCGTGGTCAGGGCGTCGGTCATCGGCTGATGGAAAAAGCGAAAGAGATCGCTATGGAGCAGAAGCGTCGTGCGATCATGCTGGAGACCCAGTCCTGCAATGTCAAGGCGATCGGTTTTTACCTGCATGAAGGATTTGGACTGATCGGTCTGGATACCTGCTGCTACACGAACCAAGATATAGAAAGAAGAGAAGTCAGGCTCAATCTTGGATATTTCTTTGAGACACCTCCGTGTGGGCAGGATCAGTAAGGGAGTATGATATGGAGTTTCGTTTTGCAACGGAAAAGGATTGTGCCTTGATCCTTGCTTTTATCGAGGAACTGGCATCTTATGAGCATATGACGGATCAGGTCGTTGCCACAGAAGACCTGTTGCGCGAGTGGATCTTTGAAAAGCAGAAGGCGGAAGTCCTCTTTGTTCTGGAGGATGGGAAAGAGGTCGGTTTTGCCCTGTTCTTCCACAACTTTTCCACGTTTCTCGGCCGTGCCGGCATCTACCTGGAGGATCTGTTGGTCCTGCCTGCCTATAGAGGCAAAGGCTACGGTAAGGCGCTGCTGAAGAAGCTGGCACAGATCACAGTGGAACGTGGATGCGGACGCCTGGAGTGGGCGTGCCTGGACTGGAACAAACCCAGCATCGACTTCTATATCTCCATGGATGCGGCCGTGATGGAGGAGTGGACGACCTATCGCCTGACGGGAGATGCATTGAAAAAAGCGGCGGAATAAGGCCTTTTCACAGGCCCAGGAAAAAAGGTTGCTTGTTTTCTTGTTTTGCGATACAATATGGGGTACGAGTATCCAAACAGAAAAAACAGGGGGCTTGGGGTACGATATGAAATACCGCAATCTGATCGGAGCGGTACTGGTACTGCTCATAGTTGGGATCACGACCTACGGTTGTGCATATATGTTCAAGTGGCTGAACAAACGGGATGAGATCATCCCTACAGATCGGTCGCTGGGTTATGACCTTTCGACATACGTTGGTGTTGACACGGATTTTGTTCTTTCGGCATTGGAGCGTGATGGCATCACGTTTATGGACGTCACGGAGCCGGAACAAAAAGCCCAGGGCTATAAGTATCTGGCCATGCGTGAAAACATCCAGGGACTGGATTTTGTGACTACGCTCATCTTCATGGATCCGATGGCTATAGAGCCGGAGGAGCCGGCCGACGATGCGGAGAACGGGGAAGAGGGCGAGACTGCCGAAGCGACGGAAACAGAGGAGAGTGCCGCGGAGGAAGAAGTGGTGCAAGAGGAAGGCGGCGTCAGCGGCCTGATCAACCGCATTCCGCTGCCCGGTGCCCGTTCTGACGTGGCGCGTTGCGTCGGTTACGTCAAGCGGTGGGATTCTTCTTCTAACGAATGGACGTCCATGCAGATGGCCAGCGCCAATGGCATCTTCTCCAGTCTGGTCGATAAGTACGGTGCGCTGAACAAGGACAATCAATATACGAAGATCAAAGTCCAAAGCGGTGAGAAGTACACACCAGAGAAAATGCCGGAGGAAGTGCTCGCCGAATATGATCAGGGCATCGTCGTCAGCGAGAACTTGGTAGCCTTCCGCGGCGCGTGGATCAAAACGTTCCTGAACCATAGTTTCGGTGACAAGTGTGTGCGTTTCCGCTACGGCCGGACCGGAGAGGATAAGCACGTCTTCGTCGAGATCCTGCATTACGCTTCAGCTTACTATCCATACAAACAGAGCAAGTAAAGGGGAGTGCGTTCCATGGCAAATGCAAAGAGAACCTTTCGCTGGATCAAGTGGATCAGCGTGCTGGTGATCCTCCTGTCCATAGCTGCGCTGGCCGTTTATTTTCTTCCGTTTCCCTGGTATGTGCACAGGACGATGCCTATGGTCTATTATGAAGCATCCGGCTCGCCTCAGGAGGAAACGGGCGTTCTGGAAGTAGAAGGCTTCATGCTGTGCTTTATGTACAAGCCGGATCATTTCTATGGTTCCATGGAAGCCTACATGTCGGACGCGACCTACAAAAAAGGCGCGTTTAAAGCCAAGATGCATATCAAATTCGATGCGGATCCCAAGCCGGATGTCGATCTGGCAGAAGATTATCGCATGGTGCATTTTGAGAAGATCGACTGTACCGGTGATACGGATACGTTCGTCGATTATTGGATGGGACCGGATCGCTCGCCGATCGTGGTCGGCCGCTTTAAGCAGGTGATCCTGCAGAAGACCATGCGTTCCGGCAGCGGTCCGGTGATCAAGGCCTTCTGCGTCACCGACGCGAAAAACGTGGGCAAAGCGCAGAACGTGCTGCTGGACTTCCAGCTCGACAATCCGGATTACCCGATGCTGCCAATACAATAAAATAAAAAACTGAGAGCATATGCCCTCAGTTTTTTTGTGTTTCCAAGTGCCGGATCAAGGCCGGCAGGTCACAGATGTCGTGAAGAATGAAGCGCGGGACCTCGTCAGGTGCATGGGGCGTCATATCGTATCTGGGAGAGTAGTCTGCCAGGACCGACAGGATGCCAAAGCGGTTGGCGCCGGCGATATCTTTGCGTACATTATTGCCGACCATAAGGATCTGCGGCTTGTCGCTGTCCGACAGTTCCATGGCTTTCATCGCAGCTTCGAACATCAGCGGCGAAGGTTTCTCAGCACCTACAGCCTCTGAAGTGACCCATCCGTCGAAGCAGCCGATCACGTTTCGTAGGATGACCTGGAACGAAGCGTCCAGACCGTCGGCCACCAGGCAGATGGGGATACCAAGGGCGTGGATCTGTTCGATCGTTTCCGCAGCTCCTGGAAAGAGACTTGCTTTCTGCACCACGCCGCCGGGCACAAGTCGGACTTCCGTCGATTCATCGCATAAAGTATCACCGCAATCAATGAAAAGGATCATAAGAAACCTCGCTTTCAGTTGTCAAACTCATAAAAATGCAGTATAATGAAGTTAACAGATCGTGTGGAAGGAGCACTGTGGCCATGAGTAAGCAGATCATCATCAGTATCGGCCGTGAATTCGGAAGCGGTGGACATTATATCGCGGAGCAGCTGTCGGAACGCCTGGGCATTCCACTGCTGGACAAGAATCTGATCCAGCGGGTCGCGGAAGAAAAAGGCTATTCTGAGGATGCGATCCGGCAGTTCGACGAGAAGGGGACCAGCATCCTTTTCGCCCGCAGCATCAATGGTTATACCAGCTCGGCTTCGGAAAATATCGCGCAGGCACAGTTCGAGGTGCTGCGTCGGGATGCCAAAGAAGGCATGAGCTTTATCGTCGTCGGACGCTGTGCTGAGGATATCCTGGCAGATCAGGAAGCCCTCATCAGCATCTTCATCCGTTCCACCACGGAAGCCAAGAAGGCCCGTATTATGGAGAAGTATTCCCTTTCTGAAGATAAAGCCCTGTCACTTATGAAGAAGATGGACCGTGAACGTAAATTCTATCACAATTACTATTGTCATCATAAGTGGGGCGATTCTCGTGGATACGACCTGACCATCAACAGCGCGCTGCTGGGTGTGGATGGTACGGTCGATCTGATCGAGCAGATCGTAAAAGCCCGCCAATAAGAACTAACGCATCACTTTCAACGAAAACCCACTCGCAAGAGTGGGTTTTATTCTGTTTGTCCGATTTTGTGCCGCAATGCTTTTTCTGAAACATGGGTGTTGAAGAATTGGATGATGGGTCCCAGGCCAAAAGCGCAGACGAGAGTGCCGACGCCCAGCAGGCCGCCGGTCAGGAATGTGACCAGCGCACAGAAGCTATCGGTAATGATGCGGCACCAAAAATATGGGATCCTCCAATAATCGTGCATCATCACGGAGATGCTGTCGAAAGGTGCCAGGCCGGTGTCGGAGGTCTGGTACAAGGAAAGTCCCAGACAGATCACTAAGATGCCGATGGCCATGACCAGGATCTTCTTAGGCCAGGTATCCGGCATGCCCAGTTTGGACATCAGGTCGAAGGCGCCTTGGATGGTAAAGCCTAAGCAGAACCAGTTGATGATCGTGCCGATACCGATGTATTTGCGTCCCCAGAAGATCTGGAAGGTGAAAAACAGGACATTATACAGCACATTGAAATACCCATAAGGGATATGCAGAAAAGCGGCCAGGGCCATGGAACTGGCGGAAAACGGATCGTTGCCGACAGCAGCCCATTTGAAAGCCCCGCAGCCGATGCCAAGGATGAGATTGCCCAGCACCAGGCCGATCAGACGCCTTGTGCCCACGCGTGCCAGATATCGTTTGAGAGCATCCATCGATCAAGCTCCTTGTTTTTGCGCTTTGGAAAGACGGCGCATGATGAAATGATAGTAGCCGCAGAGGAAAAGAGCAGCCCCGACCCAGGCGGACATCTCCGCGATGGTGATGCCGGGAAAGCCCATGGGCCTAGCCAGCAGCAGACAGAAGGAAACGCGGCAGACCAGTTCCAGGATGCCGGAAAGCATGGGCATGGTGGTAAAGCTCATGGCCAGACAGGCGTAGCGGTAGACGAACAGGAAGTTGAGCAGCCACAGCAGCATACCGCCATAGGGCAGGAGCTGTCGGCAAAGGCGGATCGTAGCCCGGTCCGACAGCATGAGTCCGGTCAGCGTGTCCGGGAAGAAGAATTCCAACGACCCCAGCGCGAGACCGATGATCAGTGTCATGATGCAGGCGGAGACTACGCCAATGCGGATCCGCTTCAGGTTTTTGGCACCAAAGTTCTGTCCGACATACGTGGAGATCGACAGGCCGATGGCCATGCCGGGTTGTTCGAAGAAAGCGAAGAAGCGCTGACAGACCGCATATGCAGCGGTGTAGACCGATCCCATCCCATTGACGAAATACTGCAGGAGCATGCCGCCGCAGGCGGTGATGGAATTCATGAAACCGACAGGCAGACCCAGTCGGATCAGCCCGAGCATCGCTTTGAAGTCCGGCTTCAGATCGGCACGGCCGGGAATGATGATCGTGGCTTTGCGCAGGCGCAGCGCACAGAATACCACGGACAGGATCTGTGCCAGTACAGTGGCGATGGCGGCGCCGGCCACGCCCCAGTGCCAGACGACCACGAACAGGATATCCAGCACGACGTTGGTCAGCGAGGAGATGACGATGGACCAGAGCGGCGTACGGCTGTCACCGATCGCGCGCAGGACGCAGGACGCGTAATTGTACATCGTCGTGATGAAAAGACCGGCGCAGAAGATCTGCATGTAAAGCCTGGCCTCCGGGAAGATATCTTCCGGGGTCTTGAGCAATTGCAGAAGCGGCACGGTCAAAGCTACGCTGAGGACCGAAAAGAGGAGGCCGATGCTGATGCAGGTCAGGCCGCTTTGGCCGACGACTTTCTTCAAACGGGCCGGATCCTTTGCGCCGTAGGCTTGGGCAATGGGGATCGAGGCGCCGTTGGTCAGGCCGACCACAAAACCGAAGATGAAAAAATGCAGGGATCCGGTCGACCCGACAGCCGCGAGGGCCTGGTCGCCGATTCCCTTTCCGACGATGATGGTATCGACCAGATTGTAGACCTGTTGGAAGCAGTTGCCTAAAAAGAGCGGGAAAAAGAAGCCCAGGATCAGTTTCCAGGGCGTTCCCTGCGTCATGTCTTTGTCAGCCGCCCGAAGGCGCGGCTTGGAGGATGATGAAATCATGGTACAGCTGTGGATCCTATGATAATAGATAAGCCTGCACAGCTTTAAGATCCGGAAGGACGGCTGTGCACAGAGAACGGATGGACGGATCTGCCGGTAAAAGATCCGGGACCATCAGGGGTTTCATACCGGCGGCATGCGCGGAACGGATCCCGTTATGGGAATCCTCGATCGCGTAAGTTTCGGAAGGTACGGCGCCGGCCTTTTCACAGGCCAGCAGGTAGATGTCCGGTGCGGGCTTGGAGTGCCGCACGGTATCTCCGCCAATGACCACGTCGAAATATGGCAGCAATCCGGTCGATGATAGTTCTTTGCGTACGCTGTCGATGTAGGTAGAGGAGGCCAGGCCGATGGTCCAGCCGGCGTCTTTCAATGCAGCTAAAAGTTCCTGCGCACCGGGCTTGACCGGTACGCCATGGGCCTGCATATGTGCCCGAAGGTTGGCGGTCGCCCGGGCCTGGAATGCTTCGAAAGGGCATAATTCCGGATAATCCTGTTCAAAGAGTTCCTTGCACAGTGCATCGGTGATGCCGACGCATCGCATATAGACAGGAGTGATGTCTCCAAAACCGAGAGCATCGGCCTCTCGCTGCCAGAAACCCTTCATCAGACGTTCGGTATCCAGCAGGACACCGTCCATATCAAAAATGACAGTAGGCATGGTCTTCTCCCGTTATTTGATGTGTTCGTGATTATACAGGTGATCCATACAGTATTCATAATTACCGCCGCACTGGGAGCAGTAACGGAATTCCATATTAGGATCGTCCAATTCGGTCTTGCCGCAGATATGGCAGCGATGGAAAGCGACGCGGGTCACATTGCCGGTCGTGGGTCTGCCCGGCTGCGGCCGCTGGTACAGCGTGCTTTTCTTATAATATGATTCGCGGCGGATCCAGCTGCGGATGATACGGTACAGTTCCGGCCCGAAGAACAGGAAGTAGTTGAACAGTGAAAACAGGATATACACGCGATACCGCCAACCCGCACCAGTGATGAACTGGACCAGGAGCATGACGGCGGACAGCCAGCCCAGCCACTTGACCTTCACCGGGAGGATGAAGAAGATGAGCACTGTGATCTCGGGGAACAGGGTGGCGAAAGCCAGGAACAGGGTTTCATTCAGATAGTCCGGTACACCGTAGATGCCCAGAATAAAGGAAGCCAGGATCGCGCAAAGGATACCGGTGAAATAAAAGATGTTGAAACGGAAGGCGCCCCAGCGCTCTTCCAGCATCCTGCCGATAAAGTAGTAGAAATACAGCGAAATAAGCAGGAACAGTGGATTGCCGACGTTGGTCGGGATGAAGATGAACGTGATCAGCCGCCATACCTGCCCCTTCAGGACCAGCTGCGGATCCAGATAGAGGTAGCTGAGATATTGCGGATTGATCAGATACAGTACATAGGCGACTGCCGTACCGATGATGACGTAACGCATCAGGTTCGGAATGGCGTACCGTCCGATCTTACGTTCCATTTTATCTAAAAACCGCATGGGATCACTCCTTTTAGGGATAATTTGACGTGGTGTATTATACCATAGCCCG
>JAILDJ010000180.1 GCA_024689505.1 Clostridiales bacterium | reverse complement strand
TGAATATATAGATACAAGATGATATTTTCTAAAACTTTTTGAATCTTTTATTTATCAGTTCTTTTGGTACTTTTAAGAATGGAATAGTAGATAGAATAAAAGCATCAAAAAGATGTCAAAAGTTGTTGTTTTAAGCCAAATAAAATAGACATGACCATGCCTATGTGGTATAATGTCTAGTAGTGAGTTCTTATGTTAAATCTAGTGGGATTGTAATGGGATAGGACTAATCTGTTTGTGGCGGAATTGGCATAGCGCTTACCCCTGCGATGCCCGAAGGCTTAGCCTTCGGGCGTGCAGAGACTAAGGATCTAGTGTCCATTAGCGACTTGCGGGTTCGAGTCCCGCCAACCGCATTCAGCATGGCACCGAATCAGGAAACTGGTTCGGTGTTTTTTTGCATATTTTAAGTGGGTTTGATGGGTTGTCCAACGACAGATGCCATGTTATGATATGAGTGATCATAACATTGTATTTTGCATGGTTATCTGCTGGGATAAGAATGCCTGAAAAAGTATGAGAATTCAGCTATTCTATCTTGAACAATAACTTTTATAGGAGAGATGATCATATGAAGAGTGAAGAAAAACAATTTCAATTTGGAAAGGATATTTTCCAATACGTCGTTGTGAACAATGCGTATATCTGCATTACGGGTTATGCTACCCCGTTTGGGCCGATTGTATTTTCCCAAGATCCAGATCTGAGATTCAGATATCATATTTATATTCCAGAGGCAATCGATGATTTGCCGGTCTGCAGGATGGACAGAATCAAGGTCAGTTTGCGTGAGGATTATAAACATGACGGATATAATGGAATGTATGATTCTGGTAGTGGTAGATACATTACAATTCATGCGCCAGAGGGGATGTCTTTTCAGGGATTCTGGAACTATAATAATTATGATATCGTGTACTATTCTCGAAACTGCTATGACATTCATTACGGCAGGCCGATCATGCAAGCATATAACAATCTACTAGTTCATGATACTGATACAGCATATTATATTGCCAAGAAAACCAGTGATTCTACTTGTGAACTTATCCATATAGGAATAAGCGGGTCTCATAACAGAAAAATACTTGAGACAGGAAAACTGGAAATACCTGGGTCATTTATGGCTAAACCCAACGAATTGTATGCGTTGACGAAAATAGGAGAGGATAGCTTTTTGGATTCCTCAGAGTCACTGAGCACGCTTGTTCTTCCGGATTCCCTGCAGACGATTGGTTCAGGGTGTTTTAATAAACTTCCCAATCTGAAAGAAGTGTATCTGGGAAAGGAGCTTACAAGTATTGAAGACAATTGTTTCAGCTATTATCAGGCCGACCGGGATTATCAGTTAAGAGAAATACCGGGATTGACCGTACACTATTATCAAATGCCAAAATACTCAGAATCCACTTTTCATCGTCATGCTACAGCTTACAAAGGTGATGAGTATGCGGATTGGGGATGGGTCCAGAGTGGCGAACGTGAGATAACCTATCCTGTTCAATTTGTCTGCAGAGATTAGAATCAGAAAACAAAGGAGGTCAGTCATGATGCCTTTTGAACATTTTGGAACGATGCTGGATTGTTCCCGCAATGCCGTGTATTCCGTAAAAGCCCTGAAACGCTGGATCGATCTGACGGCGGATCTGGGATATAACACCCTCATGCTGTACACGGAGGATACGTATGAAGTCGAGAACCAGCCGTATTTCGGCCATTTCCGCGGGCGGTATTCCCGGGAAGAGCTGCAGGAGATCGATACTTACGCAAAAGAGAGGGGTATGGAGCTGATCCCCTGCATCCAGACCCTGGCGCACCTGAACGCGCTGATGCGCTGGCCGCAGTACATGGCGATCCGCGATACGGACGATATCCTGCTGGCGGAGGATGAGCGTACCTATCAGTTGGTGGAAGATATGTTCCGTTCTTTGGCGGCATCTTTTACCAGCCGACTGGTGAATATCGGCATGGATGAGGCGCACATGGTGGGACTGGGCCGTTATCTGGATCAGCATGGTTTTACCGACAGGACGCAGATCCTGGTCCGTCATCTGGCACGTGTCGCTGAGATCGCAGCCCGTTACGGTTTTGAATGCCTGATGTGGGGCGATATGTTCTTCCGCCTGGCCACCCATGGTGAATATTATGCGGAAGACGTTGTCGTCACCGATGAGATCCGTGCCATGATCCCGGACAATGTACGCCTGGTCTACTGGGATTATTACAGCCAGGACGCAAAAAAATACAGCCAGATGATGGCTGCACATAATCGGATCAAAGATGGCTGCTGGTTCGCCGGCGGTCTGTGGACCTGGTCCGGCTTCGCACCGCACAATTATTTCAGTCTGAACACGGTCAAGGAAGCCTTCCGCGGCATCCAGGAGCAGGGCACGAAGGATGTCTTCCTTACCTTCTGGGGCGATAATGGAGGAGAATGCTCGCCTTTTGCCATGCTGCCTTCGTTGTTCTACGCGTCCGAACTGGCGAAAGGCAACAGCAGACTTCCCGCGATCAAAGCAGCCTTCAAAGAGAAGTATGGGATCTCCTTCGATCGATATCTGCTGCTGGATCTTCCGGATACCTTCGAAAGCCGGCAGGAAGCCCGTCATAACATTTATAATGCGGACAAGTACATGCTGTATAATGATCCCTTCATGGGAGCTCTGGATTCAGCGGCTAAGCCGGGTGGAGCAGAAGAGTTTGCTAAAGCCGGCAGACGGCTTGCCCGTGTTGATGCAGGAGGATTCGAGTATCTGTTCAAGGCAGAAAAGGCGCTGTGCGACGTCCTTTCGATCAAATACGATCTCGGGCTGAGAACGCGTACGGCCTATGAGAACAAGGATCTTGATGCGCTCAAAGCATTGACTTCAGACTACAGGAAACTCATCAGCCGCCTGGAAACCTTCTACAAGGTCTACCGAGAAGCCTGGATGAAAGATAAGAAGCCGCAGGGCTTTGACGTTCAGGATATCCGCCTCGGAGGTTTAAGCCGGCGGATCCGCCATTGTCTGGAGCGGCTGGAAGCGTACCTCGCGGGGGAGATCACCTGCATCGAGGAACTGGATGAGCCGGCGTTGGATGCCATGGGCGGCGGAAAGGACTTCACGCACAAACCGCTACAGTACAACAGCTGGTCCGGGACCGTGTCGTCGAACGTGTTATAAAACCTAAAATATCGGAAGACTGGATAAAAGAAAGCAGACACTAAAAAGTGTCTGCTTTTGTTGTATAGGAAAATGAGATCAGGGCAGGATCTTACATCTGCCCGATGCTTTTCAACAATGCATTCTTTTTCTCCATCCATCCATCCTTGAAGTATGCGCAGATATACAGGTCTTTCGACAGATAATCCGTGGGATGATCCTGCACCGCCAGTGCGCGGCAGCCGCCGCAGCAGAATGTACGATATGCACAGGTCATGCATTCCGGATTGTGCTCCATAAAGTCACTGATGCGAAAACTTGTAATATCCATGTACGCAGACTGCTTGTCCAGGATATCCTCCAAAGGCGTCTCCAGCATGTTGGGGAACTGATCCTCGATCGGCCCGCCTACCATGCTCATGCATGGCAGTACGTTTCCCTTGGGGCTTACGTACATTCCTCGACGCACATGACTGCACATCGTCGCTTTGCCGAACTTGTCCTCCGGGATATTCTTTTCATTGAAGGCGCTTAATTCCTGCGTTCCAACGTCATAGTTGAAAAAGCCTTCCAGGCCAAGGGTCAGCGGTTTTCCATCCTCAAAATAATGAGGGATATATTCCAGGAAATGCTCATACAGCTCTGCCTGAGACAGAAAATGCGCCGGCTCGTTCAACCATTCCCCGGCGGGCAATGCGTTGCCGACTTTCATGCTCCGAACGCCCAGGGAGGCCATCAGATTCACCGATTCCCGCAGGCTGCCGATGCTTTCCTGACAGACCACCATGGAGACGGAAGTCGGAAAGCCTCTGTCCCGGCAGCGCTCCAACGCGTCCAGGACGATCTTTTCCGCTCCCGGTACACCGCGCATCCAGTCGTGATGGCCTACGCCGTCGAAGCTGAACTGGATGGCAGGGCACATACGACGTTCTTCAAGCTTGTCTAAAAACGCGTCGGTGATCAACAGCCCGTTGGAGTACAGAGTGCAGATCGCAAGTCCTCTGGCATGGATCTCGTCCACCAGTTCCCAAAAATCTTTGCGGAACATGGGCTCGCCACCTGTCAGTTCCAGGTTGCGCACGCCACAGCGTTCAAAAGCGTCCAACATAGTCATCAACTGTTCCCAGGAAGGCTCGCCCTGGGCACCGTGAGGCGCGGACATAAAACAGTGCCTGCACTTGTAGTTGCAGCGTCCGGTGATGGACCAATGTACGCGCTCCTTGAAGCGGGCGGGATAAAAGCGATATTCCTGCCAGGGCAGCAGGCGGTCATCCGGGCTGCAGCGTCGGATAAAACCGCCTTTTTCCCATTTTTCGTAAAAAGCTTTCTGTGTATCACTGAGTGCGTCCCAGTCGATGCCCGTCTGTCCGTCACAGGCGGAAAACAACTGCCATTGCTCTTTGGTGAAGAATTCAGTCTGCGGCGCGAACAGGTATTGGACCGCGTAGGGCAGCAGTTTCCAACCACGAAAAGCATAGCCTGGCGCAAGAACATAGTGTCGTGTCATTGTTTTGATGTGATCCCTATCGTACAGATTTTCTTCGATGCGGATTTGGCAGGTTTGATCCCGTCACGATCAGATATAATAGTAACGAGCCTTGCATGCATGACAGTTGATAAAATACCCTGTTTTTTCTTTTCCTCCGCGGTAAACATATTTGGCGCCGCAGAGTGGACAGGGTCCATAGTTAGGCATTTCCATGTAAATGTGATGACAGAAAGTGCACCCGCCATCCGAACCCCAGCAGTCACTGCCGGGTTCCACGGTCGCAGAACAGCCTTCTTCAAACCAATTGATGTCTCTGCCGCCGGCTATGGACTCCAGTTCCTCCAAGGACAGCTCCTGGTCTTCCTGCAGGTGCAGAGTCTCAAGCTCTTTCCAAAGCTTCTCCGCATTGGCTTCGTCCTCACCGTTCGCCCTCAGCAGCTCGGTGACTTCCTCAAGGCTCTTGGCATTCTTCAGTTTCGCGATCAGGTCATTTGAAAATTCTGACATGTTTGAAAATTCCTTTTCTTTTTTTCTGCAACCGATGGGTTCGACGCAGTTTTTCATGACTCGTTTTCCTTGAGGATCATTCTTTGACGGCTTGCTTCAGGATCTCGAGTCTTGTTTGAAACATTACTTCCAGCCGGGTCTGCCGCAATGCGTTGAGCCTGGAGAAAAGCGCGGACAGATCCTCCGGCAGGTCTCGGACCAGGCGAAGCCCGATCTCCCGAACGCCCCGGACTGCCGCTTCCCTTTGGGATACTTTCTCTTTCATGATCAGACACTGTGATCCTTCCGGTACATCATAGGAGCGGAAGGAACGATTGAAATCCATGAGCGGAAACAGTTTTTCCGGCTGATTGTTATGGTTATCGATCCAGAAGCCCCAATTGCTTAAGTTTCTGTCCGTATTGCCGATCAGGTAATCGATGATGTTCATCATATGAAGACCGTACATGTCCCGGCTTCGGATCAGCTCGCCCAGGGTCATTCTTTCGCGGAGCGAATAGTTTTTCATGTTCCTGGCGAAAACGATGCTTTTGTCTTTGGAGGTGACCAGTTCGCATCTGCTGACCGGTCGACCTTCGAACTCCATTGGTTCGTACAAGACCTGGTCGACGTCAAAACAGCGGGCGATCTGACTGGAGACCAGTTCCGCTTCAACATCTCCCGGATCACCGCCTTTGAGCAGCTGGAAACTTCCGCCCTGTTGGATCCACACATTGGGGACACGATACGCTTTCGGAAGGGCGGCGTCCGATGCGCGGGCCAGTCCCGTATTGCGGGCGACCATCCCGTGATCGCGGAGCACAACGTCCACATATTCGTCGGAGAGCGGATGATCCCACAGGTCGATCTGGGCAAAGCGGATGTTTTCTTCCGTATGACGGATCCAGAACACATCCGTCAGGCACAGACCGTGGTAAGCCAGAGCGATCGCCGCGCGGTCCCTGTCCGTTGCTGCCCGCAGATAGCCGTGAGAAACCAGAAAATCCACGGCAGACGATCGGCTCAGCGTCAAGGGTCGGTTGGCACACCAGGTATAAAAATGCTCCAGATTATCATGCCGCGTGATCAGGCTGTCTTCGTCTGCAGGTTTCAGGTCCAGGTCATACGGCATGAATCGGGGGAAAAAAACAGTACAGGTGCCATCCTCGCGAATGACAGCGACCTGCCTTTCCAGATGCATGACCGCCCAGCTTTTCATCGTGCAAGCGCTCCCTCCTCCTACCGGCACCCTGTGATCCGGTGATATCCATTTGCAAACCCTGCAAGGAACCGGTAGCGACAGATTTTTGTATGGAGTATATCTTTTTTTCTAGAGGAAATCAAGAAGAAAAACACGAAAGGTCCGGGAAGGGGGATCCTGCAGGATTCTTGATGAAAATTTGAAAAATTCCTTGTCATACAGGCTAAAAAAGATTAATATAAACATAACGACAGTATCATACCGAGAGGTATGCGAAAAAAGCAAAAAAGGAGATCGACTATGGTTAAACAGGAATATGAGCGCTGGCTCGCTTACGATCTGGAAGATCCCGATCTGAAGCCGGAACTGCTTCGCATCGCAGATGATGAAGCAGCCATCGAGGATCGGTTTGCCGTTTCTCTGGAGTTTGGTACAGCCGGCCTGCGCGGTACGTTAGGCGCCGGGACCAATCGTATGAATATTTTCGTAGTCCGTCAGGCTACACAGGGCCTTGCCAATTGGGTAAAGACGCAGGGCGGCACGCAGACGGTGGCGGTCTCCTACGACAGCCGCTTAAAATCCGATATCTTCGCGAAAGAGGCGGCCGGTGTCCTGGCAGCCAACGGGATCAATGTCCGCATTTACGATGCACTTATGCCGGTGCCTGCCTTAAGTTTCGCCACCCGTTATTACAAATGCAATGCAGGTATCATGGTGACTGCTTCCCACAATCCTTCCAAGTACAACGGCTATAAAGCTTATGGACCGGACGGATGCCAGATGACCGATGAAGCAGCGGCCATCGTATATGAGGAGATCCAGAAGACCGACATCCTGACTGGTGCGAAACATATGTCCTTCGCCGAAGGCGTCGAGAATGGTCTGATCCGTTTCGTCAGCGACGCATGCAAGGCGGATTTCTACGCCGCTATCGAATCCAGACAGGTCCGTCCTGGTCTGTGCAGGACCGCGGGTCTGAAACTCGTCTATTCTCCGCTGAACGGTACCGGCCTCGTTCCGGTCACCAAGATCCTGGGCGATATGGGCATCACGGATATCACCATTGTGCCCGAGCAGGAATATCCCAGCGGTTACTTTACGACCTGTCCGTATCCGAACCCGGAGATCTTCGAAGCTCTGAAATATGGCCTTGCGCTGGCAGAAAAAGAAGGTGCGGATCTCATGCTGGCAACGGATCCCGATGCGGACCGTGTCGGTATCGCGATGAAGTGTCCGGATGGCTCTTACGAGCTGGTTTCCGGTAATGAGATGGGCGTCCTGCTTCTGGATTACATCTGCGCCGGACGTATCGAGAAGGGTACCATGCCGAAGGATCCGGTAGCCGTCATGTCCATCGTATCCACGCCGCTGGCAGATGCCGTAGCAGCTCATTATGGTGTAGAACTGCGTCACGTACTGACCGGCTTCAAGTGGATCGGCGACCAGATCGCTCAGTTGGAAGCGGTCGGCGAAGAGGATCGCTTTATCTTCGGGTTTGAGGAAAGCTATGGTTATCTGGCAGGCACGTACGTGCGTGATAAGGACGCTGTCATCGGCGCTATGCTGATCTGTGAAATGGCCGCGTATTATCGTTCGATCGGGTCTTCCATCAAGCAGCGTCTTGAGGAGATCTACGCCGAGTACGGCCGCTATCTGAACAAGGTCGACAGCTTCGAGTTCCCGGGACTGACCGGTATGGACAAGATGAAGGGCATCATGGAGAACCTTCGCGTCGCTCCGCCGAAGGAATTCGCCGGGATCCCGGTCGTTACCGTAACGGACTACAGCAAGCCGGAAGAGACCGGTCTGCCCAAAGCCAACGTCTTGATCTATGGCCTGGAGGATGGTTCCACGGTCGTCGTGCGTCCTTCCGGAACCGAGCCAAAGATCAAACTGTACTTTACTACCAAAGGCAAAGACCTCGCGGAAGCGCAGGCGAAGAAGGATCTTCTGGCGGAAGCCTGCAAACCGATCCTTGCATGATAAGAAAAAGCAAAACACCGGACCAGAGAACTGGTTCGGTGTTTTTTTTGTTGTTTCAGACATCGTACAGCAGCGCTGTCACTTGCTTTGCATAGATTTCCAGGCACCCGCGTTCCTCCAGGTATGTGAGGATCGTATACCGTGGATTCGTGCGGGCGGCATGGGTGAAAGATGATTCGAACAAGGCGCGGTCGATGCCAAGCCGTTCCTTGGAAGCCCATCCTCCGGCCCGAGTAAGGATCTCGGAGATCATTTTTGCTTCCGGCAGTGCCTGCTGCAGATCGGTAAAGCCGAAGTTTTCAGCCGCGGCCTGATACAACAGGATCGATGCCACAGTCCCCAGTCCGACGAAATTCCCATGCAGAGGGCTTTGCCCGCCGCGCTGTATGGCGGCGACTTCCCAGACGTGGGCCAGTTGGTGTTCACTGCCAGCACAGGGGCGGGAAGTACCAAACATGCTGATCGCCACACCGGCCATGACGAGAGTGCCGGCCATATCTTCGATCGCCGCCGAATCGCGGGCAAGCACATGTTCATACCCTGCCAGGCAGCGACCGCACGCAGCTTCGATCAGCCCTGCGATCGTTTCGCAATAGTGTTCGCGGCCTTCCCGCGCCGCAAGACGCCAGTCCGCGAGGGTCACATATTTACCCAGTACGTCGCCGATGCCGGCAGAAAGCATTTCGTCCGGTGCGGTGACCAGCAGATCTGTATCCATCACGATGCCGTAGGGCGAACCCAACGGTACAGAACGCTTTTCATCGTTTATGATGATGGCCGACGTGGAGGAGGCGTAGCCGTCCATGGAAGGCGCGGTGCCGATGATGATCCATGGCAGGCCGCAGCGCACAGCGACGGTCCTTGTCACGTCATTCATGGTGCCGCTGCCCACAGTCACGATCAGGTCGGTCTGCTGGGGCAAAGCCACCAACAGCTCTCCTATGGCATATTCGTCTGTCAGGTAGTGGTCTCTCCGAGAGAAGATGTACGGGGTCACCTGGATCCCCGTGGATGTGAGCAGCTCCTGTGCTTTTTCTCCGGCCAGCGGCCAGGTATGGGAATCCCCGATGAGCAGCGCACGCTTCCCGGAAAACGATGCCACGACCTCCGGAAGACGTTCCAGCGCACCTTCCCCGGTGACGATATGACGGATCGGCACCTGGTGGCGGCGGCCGCAGCTGCATTGCAGATCCAGCCCGGCCAGATCGCTGAGCCGCAGTGTTGGATGTATAGACATATACTTCTTGTCCTTTCTGGGGTCTCGTAGGATCTCCAGTTGATTTATACTATAGTTACCCGATCTTCGCTTCCGCGCAGAACTTCCTTTCTTTCCCCAGGATCCACTTGTCCTCCGTGATCCGGAAGCTTCCTTCGAGTCTTATATCATCGGAAGAAGCTCCCACGCGCACGTCGATGTCGCCTTTCTCGATCTTCCAACGCATGTCTTCGTCCGTGAAGGCCATCAAGCTGGGGGCGATGGTGAAGGAAACTGTCTTTTCCTCGCCAGGCTCCAAAGATACGCGGGCAAAGCCCTGCAGTTCCTGGTTCGGACGGGTCATGGAGGCGTGGGGATCGGACAGGTACAGCTGTACGATCTCGGTGCCGGCGCGGTCGCCGGTGTTTTTGATCTTGCAGGAGACGGTCACCGGTACATCCGGCGCGGTCTCGGCTGCATCCAGCTGCAGGTCGGAGTAGGCGAACGTGGTGTAGGTCAGTCCATGGCCGAAGGGGTAGCGCGGTTTGTGCGGGCAGTCCACATAGTCCTGGAAACCGATGCTCATGGCCTGGTGCCACGCGGAGCCGTTCAGATGATTGTAGTAGACCGGGATCTGACCGGCGTTGTATGCCACGGAGACCGGCAGCTTGCCGGAAGGAGCGGTGCGGCCCAGCAGCACGTCAGTGATGACTTCAGCGGCGAAAGTCGCGGGGCTCCAGGCTTCCAGAATGGCGTTCAGGCACGCGTCCGCCGCATCGCTTGAAATCGGACGACCGTCGAAATGGATACCGATCATGGGCTTGCCCAGTGTGGCAGCGGCGCGGATGAAAGCTTCCTGCGCCTCTGGCAGATTGATGTCTGTCGCGTCGACGCCTTCGCCCATGGTGGCGATGGAACCGGTGCTGTACTTTCCGCCCAGGGTCAGGAGGACGATATCGGCCTTCGTGCACAGCTCCAATGCTTCTTCAAAACCACTGTCGTCCGCGCCGAATATGGGATAGCCGGCAGCGTGCAGGATCCGGGTGTCCGGAAGAGCTTCTTTCAGAACGTCCAGCAGGGTACGGGCGTTCGGTTCCAACTGCGTAAGTACATCATAGAAACGCTCGGCTTCATCATCCTCCACGTAGGTGCCGGGGATGCGTTTCGCCTCGATCGCTTTCGCGTCTCCGCCGGCGCCGATGCCGGCCATGGAGTTGAGCGCGGATCTGGCGCTTTCGACCATGGAAATGTGCGTATAACCACCAAAATAGTAACGAGCGTTGACAGCCTGCGGCCCGATGACAGCGATGGTCTTGGCGGAGCCGTCCAGCGGCAGGATGCCATCATTTTTCAGAAGGACCAGGCCTTCCGCTGCGGACTGACGGGAGATGGCGTCGTCTTCCGGCTGGTTGACCGTGGATTCCAGTTCTGCACCTTCCAATGAGAAGGGGTGCTCGAAAAGACCCATGCGGAATTTCGCGGTCAATATGCGCAGTACGGCCTGATCCAGAACGGCAATGTCTGCCGTGCCGGTGGCAAAAGCTTCCTGCAGTTCCGCAGTATAGCAAGTGGGCATGGGCAGCTCCACGTCCATACCGGCCTTCAATCCCATCAGACCGGTATCGGCTGCGGTCTCACCCACGCGTGTCACTTTGAAAGCATTGTCCAGCCCGCCGTAATCCGAGACGACCACACCGTCAAAGCCCATTTCGCCCCGCAGAATGTCGGTAAGGAAATGCTTGGAGGTGTGGATCGGACGCCCGCCGATGGAACCGTAGCAGGGCATGATGCCTTTCAATCCGCCATCATGGATCGCTGCCTGGAAAGACTTGCCATAGGTCTCCAGCAGCAGATGATCATCCCCCTGCACATCAGCACCGTGGATGCCGCCCTGGGAATTGTGAAAGCCAAGAAAGTGTTTGGCGACGGATTCAGGTCTGCGTCCTGCGGTCTCGGTCTCCTGGATGCCTTTGGTATAAGCGGTACCCATGGCAGCGGCCAGTGTCGGATCCTCGCCATAGGGTTCGCCCTGGCGTCCCATGCGGGAGTCGCGGGAAATATCCAGGACCGGAGCCAGGATCTGTGTGAAGGCGTAAGCGGCCTCCTGCCGTGAAACGATCTCACCGATCTTTCGTTCCAGTTCCGGATCGAAAGAGGAGCCGCGGGCGATGCCCGACGGGAAAGCGGTCGAGTCCTGAATGAACGCGCCGCACAAGCCTTCCATATGGAAGACCGCGGGGATGTGATGGGGGCTGTTGTCCATGATGAGCTGCTGCAGTTGGCGCTGCCAGGCAGCCGCAGCGGCCTTGCTTTTTTCCTCACGGAAGAACAGTGTACTGATCTGGCCGATGCCATGTTTCATGTAGGCAGCGATCTGATCCTCATATCCTTTGATCGCAAACATGCCGACGATCTGCGCCATCTTTTCTTCCAGGGACAGATCCTCAAGAAGCAGCCGGGCACGTTCCTCGGCGGAAAGATTTGTATCCATATAACGTTCCATATGCATACCTCCAGTATATTTGTATATATTATGACACAAAATCATTGCTAAAACAAGGAAGGATCCGCTTTGGGCGGATCCTTATTCTGTGACTTCTACGCAGACGCGGTCGAGATTTTTGCACTGTGTAAAGATATCGGACAGATCGCCATGACGGTTGCTCTGTACTTTGATGCAGGGGTAGTAGAGTCCCGGCTTTGTGAAGATGTGATCCGTCTCGACACGTACGTGATCCTGGCCGGGCAGCAGGGATTCGCCATGAGACCAGTCGTTAGTGCCTTCGTAATCCCAGGCAGCGAAGGTCACGGAACCGGCACCTTCCGGAACTTCGATCCTTGCTGTGAAATGAACAGTTGTGCCTGCTTTCACGGTGACTTTCCGGTTGACTTCGCCCAGCATCTCGGCATGGACCACCGGCTGCATACCACCGCGCTCTTTGGCGGTCTCCGGCAGGAAGACTTCGCCGTTATGCACCGTATACTGTGTGGTGGGCAAGGGCTCGATGCCCTGTTCACACCAGGCAGCCACGTCCAGAAGGGCCTGATGCAGCGTGCCCACATAGTCCACCAGATGCTGCGGATCTACACTGAATTCGGCACGGTCGTCATGGATGCTGTTGTCATGATAATACAGGCGGAAATGATCCTTTTCATCGATACCGCAGCGGGCAATGGCCTTACGGTACCAATCCCCATGCCAGGGGCAGGCGCTCTCATCCAGCGTGGAGCACAGGCCGATCACCTTGCCATGGATGTTGCCGCGGATCAGGATGCCGGCACCGCTCGTCGCGATCATCGGGGCGATCAGCATGGGCAGCTGCGCCGGGATCGGGGTACCATTCTCGTCACGGAACTGATCATACACTTCGTAGGTCTCGTCCGGAACCTGATGGCGATGGAAGAACTGCATGGCGATGGCGTCAGAATTGTCCACCATGATCGTGTCACCGGCCTCCAGATCCTTGAATGGATTTTTGTTGGCAGCGCCACCATTTTCCGGATGCAGGGTCAGCATAGTGTCCTCGATCTCCGCGATGTTGATCTCCGCGCCTTTAGCCTTCCCGGACAGGACCCGCAGGCGGCAGTGGAACTGGTAGGAGCCCTCCGGAAGCGCCTCTTTCATGCGGATCTTCGGCAGAGGTTCGCCGCCCAGCATCGTGTTGACCCAGCTGTTGTCTACGCTGGAGAAGGCTTCATCTTCCACGACCTTCTGTTCATAGATCACTTCGTCCACCGTGGTGATATGCTGCATCCGGTCGCGGACCGCGTCACTTGCGGGATCTGCGCCTTCGTAACCTTCCTTTTCCCAGAAATCTTTGAAATAGGTGGGGAAGAGAGCATACACCGTCGGTACCAGGACCATCAGGGCACCATCGCCCATATAAGGATGGCAGAACCAGGCCTTTTTCGGGAATCCCATGGTGGTGGCTTCTTTCAGCGCCGCCTGCTGCAGTTCGTCCAGACCTTCATAGATATCTCCGGATCCGCCCGGCTCCATGGCGGCTGTCACCTTGTTCAGACCTTCTTCACCCAGCAGACGGACGGCGTGCATGCGGGACGCGAACACGTTCGGCGCGGCCATCGGATTGGCCATGACGTAAGGTACGGCGCCGTCCCAGATCCCTTCCGTAGCTTCCATAGCCCCCATCGTTTTGAATGAGCCGCCGGATCCACCGAAGATATAGCCATAAGGACGTTTCGCGGTGTGATACAGTTCTTCCGCGATCCTGCGGCTGTATTCAGCCGCTGCGGCACTGGACTTATACAGACGGGAAGGGTCATGACCGATCACGAAGCCACCCTGATTGGAGACCACATAATAAGCGCCATGCGTCAGGCAGAAGGAGATCTTGTCATCCTGCCCGCGCAGGTGCTCGGATTCATGCTCATCTTCCGGCGCGGGGGACACATACTGGAAGAAACGGCCTTCATACTGATCTTCCATCGGGAAATAGAAGCAGAAGCGGACTTCGTTGGCACCATCGAGGTCGGTCCCTTTGAAACCGCCGTGGAAATAGTAGTGTTTCACCGGCTGTTCACGGATCTCCTGTACGTCGATGTACGGTTCGGCAAAGTAGGGATCATTCTTCGGATGATACAACGTCTGTTCCATTTTCAGTATCCTTTCTGTTTTTGGCACGGTTTTCTTCGTTCGTGCGACGGATCTCGGGCATCAGTTTATCCAGTTTGTACAGGTGGAAGGCCAGGTAGACCAGAATGTACAGAGCGGCAGGGATCAAAGAGTAGAGCATGCGGACCATGTTGATGGCGGAGGCGGTCTGCACGGCAGCAGTCCCGTCATATCCGGCCAGACCCAGGAGGATGCCCAGAAGACCGGCGCCAAGGCCAGCACCCAGTTTCGTGGCAAATCCGTTGATGGCGCTTAAGGAACCCTCCAGTCGGAACATGCCCTTAGACTCATTATAATCCGCACAGTCGATGATCATCAAGCCCGAAAGCATGGAGATCGGCATGGATCCGGCGCCGAACAGTACAGCAGCGATGGCCAGCAGGATGAAGTTGGACCCGGCGAAGTAATTGAGCACATAACCGGCGATCATGACGAGCAGACCAATGCGGATGATGCGGGCGGTGGTGGTGCGCTTCAGGAACTGAGGCATGATGGCCATCAGCGGGATCGCGATGACCTGCACGGCGGAAAGGGCACCCATCAGGCCCACATTGCCGACGATGTCGGTGAAGTAATATACGTTGACACCCATGTTGGTGACGAGATTCATCATCAGGGTCGCCAGTGCGATGATGTAGATGAAAGGATTGTTTTTGAGTACGGTGAAGACATCTTTGAGAGAAAGCTTTTCAGCGCTCTGGCTGTCTACCTGGTTCGTTTCCTTAACGAAGATGAAGCGCAGGAGACCGATCACCGTCATGGGTACCGCGAATGCGGCGATCAGCATGATCCAGCCGCCTTGAGATGTGGCGATCGCACCCATCAGCATCGGGAAAACGATGTTGAAGATGACGACCACGACCATCGGGATGATACCGCCGTAGGTCGAGAGGGAAACGTAGTGTTTCGGATCCGAGAAGGAGCGGACCATGTACACCGTCTGGTTGGCGTTCAGGAAGGTCATGAAGATCGAGTTCGCGAAGGCGTACATGATGAAGATCCAGACGCATTTCAGTACCGTGCTCCAGGAAGCGGGGCAGAGGAACAAGGCCAGTGTCGCAGCCCAGAGGCCGATGACACAGAGTTCGTAGGGGCGGCCGCGGCCGATCCGGGTATTGGTCTTATCCACGATGAATCCTGCGAAGATGTCCGTGACGCCATCCAACAGTTTGCTGGCAAGCATCAAGGTGCCGACCATCAGCGGAGGGATGCCAAGAGTGTTGGTACAAAAGATGGTCAGATATCCCATCACCATCAGGGCGACGCCGGTGGAACCGCCGCGCAGCGACCAGGCCAAAAGTTTGCCAAAGGTCAGTTCTTTCTTGTTTTCAGACATGACTGCGTTCTCCTTTTTATTCAATTGTGTTACGAGGTTTGTTAGTTCTCATTATACGGATTTTTGCCGACGATTATTGTAATATATTTAGGCGTATGGTATAATATTATCATCAATTCAAAAAGGATGAAAAAGATGGATAGGGATCGATTACTGCAGCAGTTCGTGGACGTGGCTGGCGTGTCAGTCGCAGTCATACAAAAGGGAAGGATCGTCCAGTACATGGGCGGTACAGCGGCCTGCCACATCGTACTGGAAGCAGTCTTTGCCTCGCTGCCGGAAAGACAGGAAGAGCTATGGACCGCGATGGCACCGGAGGATTTCTTTATTGGCGGGCTGCATCAGGCAACGTTGGACCGTTATCTGCTGATCGCGCCGGTCTTCGCACATGAATGCTCGACAGCACAAGCCCGCAGCATCCTGAACCGATTGGGGCAGGAACCAGAGGGATCGACTGCGTTCCTGCGGGAACTCAATCGACTGCGGCGGTATGACATCAACGAGTTGCGGGACCTGCTGCGATTCCTGCAAGCATGGTTGGAAGGGACGGAGGCCGGCACCGTACAGCAAGCGCAGTTCCGATGGGAGAAGAGTATTTCCGGAAAAAGGTCGCCTCTGTCTATCGATCCGGAGTCGGGTTTTTCCGGAGACCTGGAAAACCATATCGTGACGCTGATCCGGTATGGCAAGAGCAAAGAACTGCAGCAATACTTCAATGAAACTTTGTTTTCACGCCACAGTGAAGGTGCCAGCGGTCTGATCAACGTGCGGCAGATGCGCAGATACATGATCGGTGCGAATATGTACATGTCCCGGGTGGCGGCGGCGGAGGGTGTCGATCTGCAATTGATCAGTGAATATGTCGATGCCTTTGGTGAAAGGATCGAAAACACCAGTACTTTGTCCGATTTCAACCACCTCTTCCTTGAATTCTCTTTGCAGTATACGCGGATGGTCGAGGATCTGACGGCACTTTCATCTGTATCTCTGTTGGCCAACCAGGTGAACCGATATGTCCAGTCCCATCTGTATGAAACGATCCGGCTGGAGGATATCGCGCGGG
>JAILDJ010000150.1 GCA_024689505.1 Clostridiales bacterium | reverse complement strand
TCCGCGCTCACCATCCCGGACACCGTAAAAAAACAGCCCTCCAAGGAATACACGATCATGATCTACATGATCGGTTCCAATCTGGAGAGCGTCAATGCTTCCGCAACCAGCGATCTGACAGAGATCGAGAATGCGGGTCTGGATTACGGCAAAGCCAACGTCATCTGCTATACGGGTGGTTCCCGGCGCTGGTTTTCTGATGTACCCTGTGACCGCAATTCCATCCTGGATATGTCGCGTCCTGCGGAAGACCGGATCATTGCCGGTACCGAGGCCAATGCGGACATGGGCGCCCCGCTGACCTTGTCCAATTTCATCAACTTCTGCACGGACTACTATCCCGCAGAGCATTATATGATGATCTTCTGGGATCACGGCGGCGGTCCGATCATGGGCTATGGCAGTGACGAACTATTCTCCTATGATGCCCTGCTCTTGACCGAGCTGCGCGAGGCCATGGACGAGACCATCTTCGCTAAGGAAAAGAAGCTGGATCTGGTGGGCTTCGACGCCTGCCTGATGGGCTGTCTGGAGAACATGGTCCTCTGGTCCGACTATGCGGATTACTATATCGGTTCTGAAGAATTGGAGCCGGGCGATGGTTGGAATTATGCCTTCCTCTCCTCGTTGAATACATCCTCGGATCCTGTCGATCTCGGCAAGTCCGTCGTCGACATGTATCAGTCGTATTATGAGGCCAAGATCAGTGATACATACAACCCTGACCTTACCCTCTCACTGATCGATCTTTCAAAGATCACCCAGGCGACGGAGGCTGTTTCTGCGATCTCAGAGGTCCTGACAGACAATATGACCTCCGCAGGCTTCGCCGAGATCCAGCGGACCCGTTCCGATGTCAAGAGCTTTGGTTACATCGCACCTGAATCTGAGGATGAGGATGCCACCTATTATGATCTGGCCGATCTGAAGGATCTGGCGTCTAATTTTGAAGATTCGTATCCTGCTGCTGCCAAGAAGGTAATGGATGCGGTCGATGCGATGGTCGTGCATCAATATGCCTCCGTGAGCCACGCGTCCGGTGTCTCCTTCTACTTCCCTCTGCAGAACAAATGGATGTATCTGGGCGGCACGGATATCCTGAGTGCGACGAATTTCTCCCGTCAATACGCGAGCTTTCTCTATGATTACGCGAACCACTGGGTCGAAGCAAAAGCCCATGATTGGCTGCTGGGTGCCCTTGAAGAAGGCACTGATTCTTATACTCTCAAGCTGACAGAGGACCAGATGGCTTCTGCCACCGGTATCTACCTGGAGGTACTGCAGCTGGATTCCTTCATGAATTATGTACCCGTGCTGACCGGATACGCGCTGGACATCGAAGACGATGGTACCGTCCGCGTGCCTAAGGATCCTTCCTTGATCCTGCTGTCCTCCGGCAAAGATGCTTATGATGGATCTACCCTGTGGCCGGTCTCCGTCACCGAACAGTCGGAAGAACGCTACGTTTATCATCTGAATAATACGCGCGTCTATAACTCACTGGACATGGATATCACGTCCCGCGACGTTATCTATGAGGACGTCGACGTTTCCATTTCTTCCGCACCGGACAGTGACGAGGTCCAGATCAAAGACGTTAAGGCTTCTTCCTCCATCGGTGCTCTGGGCAAGAACACGATCGATATCACCGGTTGGGAGACCTTGGGCTACAATTGGCGCGGCTATTTGCCCACAAAGGGCGTCAAGGGTGAGACCCTCCCCTTCACCCAGTGGGAACGCGACTATATCGGTACCTCCTATTTCTCCATCGATGATGGTTTCCAGATCGAAAAGAAGCCGCTGTCCCAGATCCATTCTTCCTTCGCCCTGCAGGTCATTCTCAAAGATACCAGTGGTGATTTTTACGCAACGGATATCGTGAAAGTGACCGGCATCGAAGAACAGAAGGTTTCCGTACCTACCGAGCAAGGCGTCATGGAATTCACCATTTCCGACGGGGAGGCTTATCTGAGCGCCTACGCCGGTAATGATACCAAACTGGAGATCCCCGCCAAAGCCGAAGACGCACCTGTCACAGGGATCGGTGAGGTCGATGCATACAACGATACCGTAACGGAGATCGTATTTCCTTCCAGCATGAAGAAAATGGGCTATAATGCCCTAAGTGGTTTCAACGCACTGGAAAAAGTCAAGCTCAACGAAGGTCTGGATACCATCGGCTCCTTCGCTTTCGGCTATACGAACATTACCGAACTGGATCTGCCGTCCTCCGTTCGTTCCATTGAAAAATGCGCTTTCGCCAAGATGAGATCCCTGACAAAGATCGACCTGAACAGCGGGATCGAGGCCATGCACACCGCGGTGTTCATGGATTGTCCTGCCCTTGTGAAGGTGACATTGGATGGTAAGGATACCGGCGATGCCAAGGGTTTCTCCCTGCTGAACGGCGTCATCTACTCGACAGACAAAAAGTCCCTCATCGCATATCCCGGTGCCGGTCCGGACACCTATACGGTGGAACCTGGCACGGAAACCATCGAATATGCAGCCTTCTATGGTGGCAATGTGAAAAACGTGAACCTCCCGTCTTCACTGAAAACGATCGGCCATTTCGCTTTCTATGAGTGCCACCAGTTGGCTATGCCCACACTGCCGCAAGGTCTGGAGACGATCCGCAGCCAGGCCTTTGGTGCCTCTCTCTACGCTCTGACCGTTTCTCAGGATTTCATGACACCTGTAAAGATCAAGATCCCCGCCTCGGTCCAAAACATCGGTCCAGGCGCGTTCGACGTATTCCAGGCCAGAGAGTTCGAAGTCGACAAGGGCAACGCGATCTACTCCGATCTGAACGGTGCCCTGATGAATCTGCGCGGCGACTGCCTGATCGCGCCGGCTTCTGACGGTCGCGGCACGCTCATCATCCCGGAAGGTGCCTTGTCTTTCGAGTGGGATATGGTCGATTATCTGGATAACTACACCGACGACTTTTTGATGCTGGATCAGTATGACATCATCCTTCCGGCTTCCATCACGCAGATGCCGATCGAGGAATACCTGTATACAAAGGAGAATCTGCGTTTCCACTGTCCGGTCGGTTCAGTCGCTGAGACCTACGCCATCGAGCACGATATTGCGTATGATCACATCACTGACCTGTCTTTCTCTTTGGAAGAAGTAAAGCCTGATGATACCACGGTCATGCGCTTCCGCATCTACTCGGATCATGCGATGCTGGAACATGTGGAAACGACAAGCACATCTTTGACGATCCCGGATACGGTAGGAGGCCAGCCTGTTACCACGATCGGCACAGGCACCTATGGTCTGTTAGCCGATCCAACCGAGATGTTCTCCTATAACAGCAATTCCACTGTGGAGAGCATCCAGCTGCCCGCCACTGTGACCGAGATCAGTGATGATAGT
>JAILDJ010000095.1 GCA_024689505.1 Clostridiales bacterium | reverse complement strand
AAAGGCATCGCCTACTATGAGGATATGATCGATACCATGAAGGCCGCCGGCATCGAGCCCGTGGTCTCTCTGGTGCATTTCGACATGCCCGACAGCCTCTACCGCAAGTACAATGGATTTTACGACCGCCGTGTGGTGGATTTCTACGCGGATCATGTGGCGGATATCGCCCGCCGTCTGCGCGGCAAGGTCAAATACTGGATCACTTACAACGAGATCAACCTGGCGACCTGGGGCCATCTGGTGGCCGGCGCGGACCGTCCGGAGGGCGTTTCCCAGGCGGAGTTCCACGAGCGCATCACACATCATACGATGCTGGCTCATGCCCTCGCGGTCCTGAAGATCCATGAGGCGGACCCGAATGCCATCGTCGGCGGCATGGAGGCTTTCTCCCCGGTCTATCCTGCGACCTGCGCGCCGGAAGACCTCTTTGCGGCGGATTTCGCTCAGAAGATGCGGTCGTTCCTGCATTTCGATATCATGACCACCGGTGATTATCCGGCTTACTATAAAACGTTGCTCCGCGAACAGGGCGTAGCTTCCGAGCTGCCTGAGGAAGACCGTGCCATCATGCAGCAGGCGGCCGGAGAGCTGGATTATCTGGCTTTCAGCTACTACGCTTCCGCCGCGGCCAAAGGCCCTGCCACGAAGGCGGATATTGCCTTCAAAGGTGCCGGCCGCTACGACAACCCCTACCTTGGCGCCAACGAATGGGGCTGGAAGATCGATCCCCAGGGTCTGCGCATTTCACTGGATCTGCTGACGGACCGCTACCATCTGCCCCTCTTCATCGTGGAGAACGGCATCGGTCTGGACGATCATCTGGTCGATGGTCACATCGAGGACGATGCCCGTATCGCCTATCATGCCGCCCATATCAAGGCCATGGAACAGGCCATCCACGAGGACGGTGTCGACCTGATGGGGTATCTTGCCTGGTCGCCCTTCGACTTCCTGAGTTCTCACAAGGAGGTGCGCAAGCGCTACGGCTTCGTATATATCAACCGCACCAAGGATGATCTCAAGGATCTGGCCCGCATCCCCAAGAAATCCTTCTATTGGTATAAAAACGTCATCGCGACGGATGGGGTGGAATTATGAAACCGTTTCTTGCCATCGACGTAGGCGGCAGCGCCATCAAATACGGTGTCATCACGGATGGCACCACCTTCCTGTACCGCAGCCAGTGCCCGACACCTAAAGAATCCATGGAAGACTTGCTGGATGCCTATCGCGGTCTGTACGCGGACTGCGCGGCCTACGGTCCCTTCGAAGGAGTCGCCATCAGCTTCACAGCTTCGATGGACGGGCGTACCGGTTATTGTTTTGGCGGCTCGTTGGAAAAATACACCAAGGGCGTCAATCTGCTGGAAGTCTTCCAATCCGTGTTCGAGGAACCCGTCGCCGTCGAGAATGACGGTAACTGCGGGGCTCTGGCTGAGGGCCGTTACGGCAGCCTGGCCGGTCTGGAAAGCGGCGCTGTGATCATCTTAGGGTCCGGTCTGGGCGGCGGCCTGCTGTCCCATGGACACATCCATCACGGCAAACGCTCCTGCTCCGGCGAATTCAGCTATGTTTTTGTAGATCCCTATACCGCCTATGAAGGCCGTCCGGACGTCTGGGCCATCCATAACGGTTTTTACGGGCTGACCCGTCCTTTGGCCATGGCCAAGGGCGAGCCTCTGCAGGACGGCCGCCACTTCTTCGCTCTGGCTGAAGAGGGTGACGCGGATGCCTTACGCATCCTGAAGGACTACACCAACTATCTGGCCGTGTGGATCTACAACCTGCAGTGCATCTACGCGCCGGAGAAGGTCGCCATCGGCGGCGGCATCAGTCTGCAGCCGCTGCTCATGGAATACCTGCAGAACAGCCTTCATACATTTTACGCCCGCAATGACGCCGGCCTTCCGCACGCGGAGGTCGTGCCTGCCCGCTTCCACGGCAGTGCCGGACTGATCGGCGCTGTATGCTGGTGGGAAGATTTCTACGCTGGAAAGTCATGATCCATCATGTTCATTCAGTATCATGATATCTGCATCCGCAACGCGGAGCCTTCGGACTGTGCGCAGCTCGCGGCCTGGTGGAACGATGGGCAGGTCATGGCCCACGCCGGCTTTCCTCTTGGCCTGAATACCACCGCGGAGGAGATTAAGCAAAAGATCTCCTCGGACAGCGATACAACAAGACGCCGCCTGATCATCGAGCATCAAGGTCAGCCCATCGGAGAAATGAATTTCCGTTGGATCGAGGATCGGACCGCTGAGATCGGGATCAAGATCTGCGTTCAGGACCTGCAGGAAAAGGGTCTGGGCCGTGTGATCCTGAGCCTCCTGATTCGGAGATTGTTTGAATCCGGCTGTTCCAGGATCGTCCTGGACACCAACACCAAAAACACCCGCGCGCAGCATGTATATGAACTGCTCGGCTTTCATAGAGTCCGGGTCAACGAGAACTCATGGCAGGATCAATTGGGCGTGTACCAGTCCTCGATCGATTATGAACTGGTACCCGAACATTTTCATGATCATGCAGGGGAATACGTATGAACGAACTGCTTCTTCAGTTTACCGCACTTGCGAAAGAGTGCTTCGGGACCGATCTCGTCGGTGTCTATCTTCATGGTTCCGCCGCGATGGGCTGCTACCATCCCCAGAAAAGTGATCTGGATCTGCTTGTCGTCGTGCAGGAGCCGCCGACCGATGATATCAAACGCAGGTTCATGGATGGTGTCGTAGCGCTGCATGAAAAAACACCTGCAAAGGGTATCGAAATGAGTGTCGTAACACGGGATGTGTGCAAACCCTTCCTCTACCCCACGCCTTTCGAACTGCACTTTTCCGGAGGACACCTGGCCTGGTACCGCCGCGACCCCGACGACTATATCCAAAAGATGCGGGGCACCGACAAGGATCTGGCCGCCCACTGCACCGTGCTCAAAGCCAGGGGCAGATGCCTGTACGGGCCGCCCATCGAAGAAATCTTCGGCGAAGTCCCTGCCGCGGACTATATCGATTCCCTTTGGTATGACGTCGCAGGCGCCCACGAAGAGATCCTCGAAGCTCCCATGTACCTCACGCTGAATCTGGCCCGTGTGCTGGCTTACCTTGAGGACGGTTCCGTACTGTCCAAAAAAGAAGGCGGAGCATGGGCTTTGCTGCATCTCCCGGCAAATTACCATCCACTGATTAAAGCCGCACTGGAGGAATATACCGAGGGAAAAACCGTTTCCTACGATTCAGATCTAGCGCTTGCCTATGCCGATGATATGCTGCACCGGATCAAGACTCAATGAGATAAGAAGGACGTATGATATGATGTCTGATGTTTTAGACTACCTCCGCACCATAGGACCTTTCGTGCTGGTGCTCTGGATCGTGACCATCGTACTGACCCTGCGCTGGCCCCAGCGATATATCAACAGCCTACTGCTGATGTTTTCCTTGTTGGTCACAGTCGTATTTTTCGCGGGCTTTTTCGGGGATGCGGCGGGCTACATCCTGCTGGCGGTCTTCCTGCTCGTTTCGCTGGCGCTCTTCAGCGTGCCCGTCCTGCTGATTCTTAATGGTATCCAGATGATCAAACGCGAGGGCTTCAGCCTTTCCCACATTCTTTCGCTCGTGCTGGGCGTCGTGGTAGGCATCGGTGAGATCGCCGCCGTCATCTATGTGTTCAACATGGCCTTTTCCATCGAATGGAGCAGTATCAACCTGGTGGCACTCTTCCTGTTTCTCACCGTATTCTATTTCAGCGCGCTGATCCTGAGCTTCGTCATCTACACGATCTTCATCCAGATCATGCCGCACCGCATGAATTTCAATTATATCATCATCCACGGCTGCGGTCTGATCGATGGGGAACGGATCTCCAAACTGCTCTCCAACCGCGTGGACAAGGCCATCCAAGTGTACAACAGGTGTAAGACAAAGCCGGTCATCGTCCCCAGCGGCGGGAAAGGCGCGGATGAAAAGATCAGCGAAGCTGAAGCCATGAAACGGTACCTGCTCGAACATGGGATCCCGGAAAGCGATATCCTGCTGGAGGATCAGTCCACCACGACGGAGGAAAACCTGATCAACTCCAGGGACATCATCGACAGAAGGCTGGGCAAGAAGAAGACCGCTCTGGTCTCCAGTAACTACCACATCTACCGCTGTCTTAGGCTGGCGCGCCAGGTCGGGTTCCGCTGCACCGGTATCGGCGCCAAGGTAGCCCTCTACTACTGGCCTTCCGCCCTGATCCGGGAATTCGTCGCTGTCTTTGTGACACCCGGCTTTCTGATCATAGCACTGATCGGATATGTATTGTTCCTCAGCCCGTTGCTGTTTTTGCTCTTATAATGTCTAATATGAAAAAAGGAGACTTGGCATCTTGCTTAAGTCTCCTTTTTATTTTGCGCTTGTTCAGCCGCTTCCTTTATTTGTCAGAACGTCTCATACTCTACGGACCCGTCGGAATAGTAGATCTCGTAATACCCGTGTCCGGATCCATCGCAGTCATAGACCGCCGTACGGCCGGTCTCGGTCCTGCCGCTGGAAGCCGGTGCCTCATAGGTTCCATAGGTTATGATCTCATCCACCGGTTCCTTCGTCACCTCTTCTTTGATGGCCTCGCGGCTGTCCTCTTTGCCGTCCACGTATTTGACCTTGTACGTTACTTCCTTTTCGCCTTCGGAACCGTATTGTTCGATCGTGCTGGTGCCAACGTCCATAGAGTCACTGTACTGTTCGATCGTACCGTAGTCGATCGTCTCTGTCACTTTTTCTTCCTTATATTCCACGCGGTGGACGGTCAGCTTCATGCCATCCTTGATACGGTCTTCCGGCTTTTTGTTCATCTCATCATCCGGGCCGAGGGTGATCTTCTGCTCTTCCAGGAAATCCGAAACAAACACTGCCTTGGTGGTGATCTCGGTGCTCTTGCCGTCCATCTTCAGTTTCACAGTCTTCTCTCGGGAGATCGTGATGACCATGCCATCGACAAGGAAGGTATCCGGCGCTTCATCCGCCTCTTCCTTCTCGCCCAGTTCGATACCGGCTTCTTTCAGCGCATCCGCGACCGTGCCGCCCACCAGTTCGACCTGTATCTCTTCATCCTCGTGTTTGATCGTGACTTTCGCGTAGCGGCGGATCTGAACTTCCGTCATATCCTCACTGAGCACGGTGTCTGCCGCAGGTTCGATCTCGTCTTTCTCACCCAAGACGATGTTTTCCTGGTCCAGGACCTCCTGGATCGTCAGGCCTTTGATCTTGTCGTACTCCTTCTTTTCGCCCAGGTCCGTGATGGCGACTGCTGCATACCGCTGGATCACGACTTCCGTCTGATCCCCAGCAACTTTTTCCTCTGCCGCGGGGATAACCATATCCTTATCACCCAGGGTGATGCCGGCGCCTTTGAGCACGTCCGCGATGGTCTCGCCCTTCCAGGTCTCGATCTCGGTCTCTTCTCCGTTGTCCTTGACGGTCAGTTTCGCATAACGGTGGATCACGATCTCTGTCGTCTCCTCCGCCAGCTTTTCATCCCGCGCCGGGACCGTTTCGTCTTTCTCGCCCAGTTCGATCTGCGCGTCGGAAAGGACCTGCTCGATCGTCTGCCCGACCTTCGCCTCGATCTCCGTCGTCACATTGAAATCTGTGATCGCGACGGTCACCTTTTTAGCGCAGGCTGTAAGCAGCACTGCCAGGACCGTTATGACAAGCAAAAGTATCTTTTTCTTCATTTTCTTCCCCTCGTATCATTCCACATTGATATCTACAGTGCCGATTTCCGTAAAGCCCACCGTCTTATCCCCGATGATGAGCGATATGGAGAGCGCCTGTTTCCCGGCATAATCCTCTATCGGAAGGTAAGCCAAGAAACCTCCGCGATCGGCCTCTGCCTGCATGCCATAGCACTGATAGAACCGTGCATTTCCGGAAGTATCCGTCACTCGGATCAGGATCTCGTCACCCTCGACACGGTCCGGATCCTCAAACGTCCCCTTGACTTCCAGGAACCGACTTGCGCCTTGCGCTGCCGCTGCCTGGATCTCCACGATCTGCTCCTGCCTGGAATCGATCGTCACATTCGTGAATTCTTTGGCCTGGATCAGCGGCGGCATGGTAATGAGCCAGTCCAGATTCCGTTCTACCAGTTCCATGATGAAAACATCCGGAGACGTTTTCTCAAGGTCCATGGCAATGTCCTTATTGAAGGCCTTGGTGAATAAAGCATCTGCATAGGCGCCTGCCATGAAAGGCAGCAGCGCATTGCCGAAGGAATCCCTGTACATATAGAGGGAACCTTCCGCGTCATCACAGTGCGTGATGATCGTTGCATCCTCCACGGAACGGGTGTTGGTCACATACGAGAACCGGCTGTTCTGCCCGTAATCATAATCGAACTCGGGTTCTGAGGATGCCGGGTACAGCATGGCGCTTAAGTCCCCGACATGGTTCTTTTTGCGGCTCACGGCAGCATCAGCGTAATCATCATGCGGCTGACCTAAGTCCGTCAGGATGGTATCATAGGCCAGAAGCGCGCCTTTATTGTTCCAATGGGAGTCCTGCCGAAAATACAGGACTTCTTTTTCGTTTTTGAAAACAGTGAACAGGTCACAATAATGAACGCCGTACTTTTCCAGCTGTGCCGTGATCCCGTCCCGATTGTGCCGGTCGGATACTTTATAATTCGCATAAAACGGCATATGTTCTCCATACAGGGTGTTTTTGTTCGGCGCGATCGTAAACAGGAATCCGATCCCCTGCGCCTCACAAAACTCCTGAATGATCTTCAGGTTTCTGGCCGCCAGCCCAAGCTCACGGTCCGACAAAGGATACCGTCCGGCATAATCGTTCAGACTGTCCGTGTAGTACATCCACCCATCCTTGCCCACCGCGACCGTATCGACAGACGACGTCCGGAACAGCTTTGCCAGAACGGTGGAGTCCGCTGTGATGGCTTCCGGCCGGAAGGCGAATCTTTTTTCGAAATACGCCCCCATTTCAGGGATGTAATCCACATTGATGCTGCCGTCCGATGACGTTACAGAAGGCCGGAGTGCTACCGATTCGTTGCCGACCGGGTGGCTGTGTCCAAAGACCAAAGTCCCCACAGAAGGCACCAACAGAGCCAGCATGCAAAGCACTGTAAACAGTATTTTGATTATTCTCTTCATGGCTGTCCCTCCTTAGAACCTGAAATAAATGAACGGGTTGTAAGCACCGGAGGAAAGCCGGAACATGCAGAATACAAGGCCCAGAAACGCCAGGAAATACAGAATAAGATCGACCGCTTTCCATGAAGACTGCATCAATTGCTCGTTCAGAATGTGCTCCTTGACAGAACCAGCGATCTTGCGGATCGGTCCGCAGCCGATGATCGCCGCGGCCAGGATCCCGATGAACCAAGGTGTCAGCTGCTCCAACGCCAGGCTGATCGACACACGTGACACTGTGGTAAAGGTAAACATCCTGCCGATATACCCGATCCCGAAACTGATCGTATCTGCCCGGAACATGACGAAACCCAGCACCACCACCAGCAGGGTATAAAGCTTATTGAGCCCCTTAGGCAGTTTGCGCAGCACGGGGATATGTGCCTCCAAGAGCAGGAACAAGCCGTGCCACAGGCCCCAAATCACGAATGTCCAGTTGGCGCCGTGCCATAAGCCGGTCATCAAAAAGACAAAGATCTTGTTCAGGTCCGTGCGGGCTGCGCCTTTTCGGTTGCCGCCCAGCGGAATGTATAAGTACTCCTTAAACCAAGTGGAGAGTGAAATATGCCAGCGCCGCCAGAAATCCTGGATGCTGCCGGCCGTGTAAGGATAATTGAAGTTTTCCTTGAACGTGAAACCGAACATCCGTCCCAGACCGATGGCCATATCCGAATATCCGGAAAAGTCGTAATAGATCTGGAAGAGATACGCCACCGCACCAAGCCAGGCCGTTACAATGGAGAGTTCCTGCAGACCTCCTGCAAAGATCAGATCCGCCACACGCCCCATGGTATTGGCGATCAGCACCTTCTTTGCCAGACCGCAGACGAATCGCCGCAGACCTTGCGCCACCTTGTCCAAAGTCATGTCCCGTTTGGTGATCTGATCGCTGATATCCCGATATTTAACGATCGGACCCGCGATCAACTGCGGGAAGAAGGAGATGTAGAGCAATAAGCGGAAATAGTTCTTCTGCACCTCAGTCTCGCCCCGGTACACATCGATCACATAAGACAAAGCCTGGAATGTGAAGAAGGAAATACCGATCGGCAGCCGGATCTGCGGCACAGGCACCGCGAGCCCCGTCAGGGTATCGAAAGTTTGTACCAGCATGCCGGTATATTTGAAGAGGATCAGCGTGCCGATATTCAGGCATACTGCCAAAACCAGGAACCCTTTGGCTCCTTTCCCTTTTGCGATCCCCCGCGCCAGCAGATAATTCCACAGAGCATTCAGGATCATCAGCAGGACATAGGCCGGCTCTCCGTACGCATAGAAAACGAGGCTCGCCACCATCAGGATCCCGTTGCGGACCTTGATGTTGCGAATGACCAGGTTCAGTAAGAATACGATCGGCAGAAATATGCTTAAAAACGTAATCGAGCTAAAAACCATGATGATCTCCGTCTCAGATCTTCACACGCATCCAGGAATATCCAGCAGCGATCGCTCCTTTGTAATCCGGATCCTTCGTGCTGTAAGACATAGCATAATAGGTGCGGTCACTATGATTCTTTCCCCACTCCGGATCGTAGACCTTTCCATCGATCTCGGTCCAGCCATGACCGCCGCTATTGCAAATGTAAACATTGGTATAGCCGATCGCCTTGGCCATATAGCCGAAAGCCGCCGCGTAGCTAAAGCAATTGCCGCGTCCATTGACAAACATATCATTGGCATATAGTGTGACCCATCCAGCACCATGATAGTGCGGGACCCGCGGATTCATTTCTGTATAGTTCGTTTGTGTATATTTGAAGCAGACCTTAAGCTTTTCAGCCTTGCTCATACTGCTGTCCGTGATCTTGGCAACGACTTTCATCGCTCTCCACAGTGTCAGATCCTCAGTCGATGTGGCCTTTTTCGCGATACCATTCTGGATGATCCAGGATTCTTTCTGATACGTGATCGCGGCGTTGTAAGTAAAATCAAAGGCACCCTTTTTACAGTACCAATACTCTTTGCCATGCTTTACGATGCCCGTATAGGATGTATCTATCGCACCATCCTTGCCGGCATACTTATAGCCTTCTTTTTTGGAACCGACGATCCCGTTCTTCTGCAGTACGCCTGCAGAACTATAATAATAGGTCTTGCTTCCGCTCTTGATGAAACCGGTCTGCATACGCCCTTCCTTGAAGTAGTATCCAGCTCCGTCGGCTGTGGTGACTTTGCCGGAAGCCAACGCACCATTCTTATAATATGTGCCAAACCCTTTGTTTTTATAGTAACTGACAAATGAAGACCCGTTCAAACAACGTAACGTATATGTATAGACCTTGTCTTTGGGGAATGCAGTATCCAGATATGTAGTGCCTGTAACATCTGCTGCCTTGCTCCAGCTGCCGCCCAGTTCCTTACGATACACACGGTATTGAGAATAAGGATTGGTATCCTCCCATTGCAGGAGATGGCCTCCGTCCTGGTTTGCGATACTTTGTATGGAGGGCGGATCCAGATACAGGTTCGTCTTACCCTTTGGATCATAGCCGCTTACATTCTTTCCCTTTTCATTCACGGCACGTACAGTATACGTGTACGTCGTATTATGCTTCAGCCCTGTATGTGCCATGGAGGTCTTTTTCGTCGTACCCAGAACTTTCCAATGAGATCCGTCCTTCACATACAGACGGTATTGATACGCTCCAGTGATCGCTTTCCAGGTAACCGTGGAACCCGTCGTTTTATTATTGGTGATCTTAGTGATGGCCGGTGCTGCGACATAAGTGCCGGAGATCCCTTTGGATGTGTAATAGCTTCGGACATTTCCTTCCGCATCCATAGCACGGACCGTGTAGGAATACGTCTTTCCAGACGTCACGTCCATATCTGTGAAACTTGTCTTTGTGCTGGTTCCCAAAGCCTTCCATTTGCCGTCTTTCTTACCGTATATTTTGTATTTAGCTGCTCCTTCGACCTTTTTCCAACTGACTTTCAGCCCTTGATAGACGCTTGCGACCTTGGAAAGCTGGGGGATATCAAAGTATACGGCACTCCACCCTTTGGTATTATAAGCACTGAGAAACTTTCCATCTTTATCCAGTGCACGGACTGTATAGGTATAGGTGGTATTATTGGAAAGACCTGTATGGGTCAAAGATGTCTCCTGTGTTGTACCGATCGTTTTCCATGATGAGCCGGATTTTCGAAACAGGCGGTATTTTGCAGCACCCTTTACGGCCTTCCAGGAAATGGTGAAACCAGTCTTCTGGTTCGCAGAGATACTGCTGATCTTCGGCGCGGCAACATACGTGATCGAGAGGCCTTTCGGATCGTATGTGCTTGTTTCTGCGCTTTCATCAGAAGAAACGCAGCACACCGTGTATGTCATCTTTGAGCCGGACTCCGCGGCTGTATCGACATAAGAAGTCTGCTCTGTGACAGCAAGCGGTTCCCAAGCATCCCCGGAACGGACCAGGACCCGGTACTTCTCCGCCCCTTCTACGGCCTTCCATGTCAGTTTTACACCCTCATAGGTTTTCTTGATGGAAGAAAGTTCCGGCGCGGCCAGTTCGATCTGTACTTCCGGTGTCTCCACGTCCGTTGATCCTTCTTCCTCCTCGACCGGCTGCTCTGTTGGCTCTTCTTCCTGTTCGGCTGGTCCTTCCGCCGGTTCTTCTTCCGTTTCCTCAGCCAGTTCTGCTGGTTCTTCCTGCTCTTCTTCTGCAGATCCAGCCGGTTCTTCTATGACTTCTGAAAGCTCTTCAGAAGTCTCATCCTGCGCTTCTACCATCTGTTCTTCGACCTGATCAGCAGATTCGTCCTCCGCGCCGAACACAGGCTGGAACGACATAGACAGCATCATAATGACCAGTAAGAAAGACAGAATTCCCTTTTTCATTTTTCCCGTATTTCTCCTTTTTTTGTATGGATCTATTGTACCAAAACCGCATCCGTTATTCAATAGTCAGACGCATAACAAAAGAACTTGTCCTTATGGGGCAAGCTCTTCTTCATTTCTTGTGATATTGCGGATCCAGCTGAAGCTACGGAAGTGTTTTATAATGAAGGGGATCTTCACGAATTCATCCAGGCAGAGGATGAAGTAGACCCACAAGACCGGCAGTTTCAGGACAAAGGCCACGAACATGCCCAACGGTACCGAAAAGCACCACATGTCCAGGATGTCGCAGACCATCCCCCAGCGCGTATCGCCGCCGGCGCGGAAGCATCCGCAGATCCAGCAGGTATTGACGCCCTGTGCCCACACATAATACGCGTTGATCAGCAGCATGGTGTTCAGATAGGAAGCTGCCTGTGGCGTCAGGTTGCCGGCGAACAGAAGCAGCAAAGGCCGGACCATAAGGACCAGTCCGCCGCCGAGGATTCCAGCGATGGAAGTGATGCGCACCATGCGCTTGGAGTACAGTTTCGCCACCTCGATGCCCTTCTCACTGATGGCTTTGCCCAAAATGATGGCGGTGCCGTTGGCGAACCCGAAGCACAGGACCGTGCCCAGGTTACGAGCGATCGCCGCTACGGAATTGGCGGCTACCGCGTCACTGCCCAGATGGCCCAGGATGACAGAATACATGGAAAATGCCGTACCCCAGGCCAGGTCGTTGATCATAGCCGGAGAACCTAAGCTCAGCAGATCCTTCGTCAATACGCCGCCTTTTTCAAACAGCCGGCGCAGACGGAATTTCACATCTTTGCTGCGGGCTGAATCGATCAGGCAGATCATGGTCTCGATGATGCGGGCGGTCAAAGTGCCTACCGCCACACCCACCAGACCCAGTTTCGGCGCACCCAGCAGGCCGAAAATGAAGATGGCGTTGATCAGGATGTTTGCGGACAGTGAGACCGCGTAGGTGACCATCGGCAGGATGACACGCTCCTTGCTGCGGATGACCGCCAGATACATCGAGGTAAAGCCCTGCAGCAGATAGGTGAAGGAGATGTAGCGCAGGTAGACCGCTCCCTCACGGATGATCGGTTCTTCATTTGTGAAGATCCGCATCAGCAGGTGTGGGCAAAAGCAGGCCGGCAGGAAAAAGATGACCGAGACCATCATGGAAAATCGGGTCGCTATCCCTAAGATCCGCTCGATCGTGCGGACGTCGTGTTTGCCCCAGTACTGGGCTACCATGATGCCCGCGCCGGCCACCAGGCCGTAATACACGCAGCTCAGGATGAACTGCACCTGGTTGGCCAGCGAAGAAGCCGAGAGTGCCGTCTGGCTCACATACCCCAGCATGAAGACGTCTGCCGAACCGACCAGGGTGTTGATCAGGTTCTGCGCCGCGATCGGCAGCGCGATCGCGCAGGCCATTTTGGTAAAGGCTTTCCGGTCCAATGCGCCGGCCGGAAGATATGATTCTTGTTTCATTGATTCCTTAACTGTAAATATCTTTTAGTGCAAAGAAGAAATACTGTTTGGCGTGATCCGCCGTGTGGATACCGTCCTCCTGTTCCAGATAGACGGTGTTGCCTTGCGGGCCGAAATCGAACAGATCAGATCTCTGTTCCATGACGCGCATCATCGGCGTCAGATTGGGGTAGGAGATGTCCTTCGTTCCGTCCATGGCATAGACGAAGAAGTCATCCGGACCATAGCCCTGAGACTTGACCGCTTCTTCCAGGATGCGGACAGTCTCCTCCGGCTGCGAACCGCCGCCTTTCTCCCCTAAAGCCCAGCTGTCGCCGCACATGGGCAGGAAGGTGTAGAAATAGTCCAGACAGTACTGCAGCGCGTACCAGGTCGTAACAGAGCCCATGGAGAACCCACCGATGAAGCGTCTGTCCCGCGGGACCGCGTTACGTCCTTCGATGGCCGGGATCAGGTATTTGACCAGTTCTTCCGGGAAGGCCTTGACCGCCAGGCCGGAGCCCTGGATGCCTTTATCGGCGAAGGTCTTGGTATAATACGTCGGCGCGACCATCAGGACCGGAGGCATCTCGCCGTTCTCGATCAAGTGGTCGATCGCGTTCTTGATGTCCACGTTGTCGCCCTCGCGGCCGAAGAGGCTCTCCGCGCTGCCTCCGCCGCCATGCAGCAGATAGTAGATATCATGCGGGACCGTCGGGTCGAAATCGTAAGGCTGATACACGTAGGCATGTTTGGTCTCTTCCGCCGTCTCATAATCCACGCGGACGATCTTGCCTTGCTGTTCGGCTGGCTTCGTATACTCTTCCGGGATCGGTGTCATCAATCGTGTCAGCATGTTACTTTCTCCTTATCTTTTGCAACGTCATTTGCAGGTCGTATTCCCAGTTGGAACGCTCATCGTACCAGATCGTCGCGAACGCATCCTCTTCCACCAGGCGGGAGGTCGAGAAGACGATGACCGGGAGGTCGATCTCCTGCTCCTTCAACGTTTCGATGAAGATCCGTCCGGCTTTGAGCTCCGCTGGGCCTCCTGCTAGCACGGGATAATGCATATCCGTGATGGCGGCGTCGAAAGGCGCGTCTTCCTCTATGGCTTGTTTCACCGCGGCGATGCCTTCCTCCACGCTGCGGACCCAGAGACTGCCGCGGATCCCCATACGTTTCAACACGGACTGGATCTCCATGCGTTTGGAATTCGAATCATCCAACTGTAAGATCTTCATA
>JAILDJ010000083.1 GCA_024689505.1 Clostridiales bacterium | reverse complement strand
GACACAGCTGGTCTGTATCATGGGTGGATCTCCATTCAGCGGTATCCCGAGTGAGTGCAGCGCAAGGCTTTGGATCCGACAGGATCAGAAAGAAGACATGGACCGTGGCTGCTGGTGGTTCGGAGAAGATCTGGCCAAGCGGTACGGCATGTCCGACCCCTACGCGCGCATTGAAGTCAGCTATCCCGATTATTCCGGCAATACGACCGAGTGGAGCCCCATGTCCATGGACGAGACGGGCCGCATACTGAGTTTCCTGAACATGGCGCCAAACGGTGTCATCAGTATGGATGCGGATCAGGTCGTTGAAACATCCTGCAATATGCGTATGATCGTTACCCGCAAGGATCGCTTTGAGATCGAAGTCTCTGTGCGCAGTTTCGATGATGATCAAAAAGACGCACTGCGTGAGAAGTGGGAGTTGATCGCGGAAATGAATCGATTGCATTTCCGGTCCTTCGGTGATTTCCCCTGCTGGAAGCATAAGAATGAAAGCGACATTCTGGATAAGTATTGCGATGCTTATAAAAAGCTATATGGAGAAACCCCTGAAACCGGAGCGATCCACAGCGAGAATGCCTGCATGGTCATCGTAGAAGGCATCCCGGGCATGGATGCGATCAGCGTCGGTGTCGATCAGGCTGATGGCAATCCGGATCCAAGCAGTATGTATCGCATTTGGCATGTCCTGTTGGAGCTTGCGGCTGCTGATATCTTACCGGAACGAGAGTAAAACAAAAAGGCACGATCCCGAAGCAGGGGAGCGTGCCTTGTTTTTGTTTCTTATAAAGATCAGATGATATAAGGACGGACACTTTCCGGAAGCTCGTCCGCATCAGCACAGACGCTGATGATAAAGTCGACATGATTCTTTTCAGAAACGCTTTCGATCTTGTGAATGAGCGTATCGACACGCGCCGGGTCGATCTTAGCGTTTTTCAAGAGACCATCGATAAAGATGGTTTTGATATCGTAATCCTGGGAAAGGATGCCACAGACGAAACCAAAGAATTCACGGTTGGAATCCAACGGATAGTCGTCCGCGTTGACCAGGCGGATGTTATAACTGAGATTGTGCATATGACTATGATCGATATCGACGTAAACGATGTGACCGTCGGTGACCTTCATCATATTGTTGGCCATATCTATGAGATTCTTGGTTTTGCCTGTACCTTCACGGCCAGAAATGATTTGAATCATAGATTATACCTCCTGTGATTAAAGTTCTTGTTATATATTTCTTTGACACAAAACCGCTTTTTCCTTTTTTCGGAAGCAGGTTTTGTTTTATTATAACACATTGGGATATTTCTTGCAATCATCTTTAGTTTGCAGTATAATATTGAATGTATAACTATGTAGATAAGGAGGATCTTTTCTAGTGAAACGAACCGATTATATTTCCTGGGACGAGTATTTCATGGGCGTGTCGATCCTTTCGGGTATGCGCAGTAAAGATCCGAGCACGCAGGTCGGCGCCTGCATCGTCAGTGAAGATCATCGGATCCTCTCCATGGGCTATAATGGAATGCCCACCGGCTGCAGCGATGATGAGCTTCCCTGGGACCGTACCGCTGATGATCCATTGGATACCAAGTATCTGTACGTGTGCCACGCGGAACTGAACGCCATCCTGAATCATGCCGGTCCATCTTTGCGCGGTGCTACGATCTATGTATCATTGTTCCCATGCAACAACTGTGCGAAGGCCATCATTCAGTCCGGCATTCGTGAAGTGGTCTACCAGGACGATAAATATGCCGATACACCGGATGTCATAGCCTCCAAGAAAATGCTGAATATGGCGGGTGTCAAACTGCGTCAGCTGCCAAAAAGCGGACGTCATATCGCGTTTGATCTGTAAAATCCGAAAACCAGCATCTTCGTTTTATCCAATGAAAGGAAAACGAAGATGTCACAAGAAAAAAGACTCACAATGAAGGATCTGCCGGAAAACGAGCGCCCCTACGAGAAGCTCGAAAGAATGGGGGCCGGCGTTTTATCCGATGCGGAACTGCTGGCTGTACTGCTGCGTTCCGGTACCCGCAGCGAGCGCGTCACCGAAGTAGCGCAGCGTGCTCTCGTTACCGCGCGCGAACAGAATCCGGTCGATCCGCTTTCTGCTTTGCTGCTCATGCCATTGGAAGCGCTGTCCGGGCTGCGCGGCATCGGCAGAGTCCATGCCATCCAGCTGAAGGCAGTGCTGGAAGTGGCAACACGTATCGCTTCCGTAAAAGCTCCGGACCGGGCCTCGTTCCAGGATCCGGCTGCTGTCGCAGAATACTGCATGGAATCCATGCGGCATCTGGATCAGGAAACGGTGCGCGTCTTATATCTCAACAATAAAGGACGGCTGCTCGCGGACAAAACCTTATCCGTGGGTACGATCGAGCAGGCGCTCGTCAGCAGCCGCAACATCATCATGGCAGGGATCTCCTGTAAGGCGGTGCAGTTCATTTTGCTGCACAATCATCCTTCGGGTGATCCTTCCCCCAGCCGGGACGATATCGAGACCACAATGAAATTGGCGGAGGCCGGCCAGCTTATGGACTTGCGGCTGGTGGACCATATCGTGATCGGCGATGGTATTTACTATTCAATGAAAGAACACGGGATCCTCGACAGGACCCCGGTATGAGGTGGTCATTTGTTAGGAGCAAAGGATTTTGGCATCGATCTGGGTACGAATTATATCCGCATCTATATGCCCGGCAGTGCGATCATTACGGAACCGAACATCGTTCTGTATCACAGCGGCACCCAGGCGATCGCTGCCATCGGGTCTCGAGCGGAGAAGCTTCTTTCCCTCGATTCTGAGAAATATATGCAGCTTTTCATCAAAGAGAACGGCGTGTTGGATTATACGACGGCCAAGGATACGCTTGCGTTCATCGTCCGCCATTATCAGCCGCTCAGTTTTCTGCTGCATCCGGATCTTCTGATGGCCATTCCTCATGGCAGCAGTGTCATCGAGCGCAAGGCGATCCGGGACCTTTGCATCCAGGCCGGCTTCAATGAAAAAGGCCTGTATTTTATCGACGAACTTCTTGCGGCAGCGATCGGGGCAGGGCAGCCGGTCCTGGATCCTGTCGGTTCTATGGTCATCAATATCGGTGGCGGAAACACGCAGGCAGGCGTCTTTTCTTTAGGCGGTCTTGTATGTTCCGGTTCACTGCACAAAGGCGGCCGTGCACTCAGCCGGCAGATCATGGAATATGTCCGGAAGCAGTATGGCATCATGATCGATATTTCTACCGCGGAGCGCGCCAAGATGCGGATCGGAAGTCTTCTGCCTCAGGATATGGAGATCGACCAGGTCACTTTGAACGGCCGCAATATGCAGACCGGTATGCCCGATGCGGCTGTCGTTACGACGGAAGAGATGCGCGAAGCGATCAATCCTGTTGTTACGGAGATCGTCGATTGTATCTATCAGGTATTGGAACAGACACCGCCTGATCTTGCTTCAGATCTTATTGAAAACGGCGTCCTCGCCACAGGTGGCGCTGTGCAGATGCACGGTCTCATCGAACTCATTGAAGAACGCACACACCTCAAGATCAATTTAGCCAAGCACACTTCGGACGCCGTAATCCGCGGCGTCCAGAAGGTGATGCAGGATCCGTCGGCCTGGAACGGGGTATATTCAGACTTATTACAATAACGGATCCTCGATAAAGGAATGATACATGAAAAAAATACATAGACAAAAAATCAAATGGAGGAGCAGGTTCCTGCCGGGCACGGATGCCATTCAGACGATCCAGGACCGTACACCGCTCAAGATGTCGACCAAATATCGGCTTTCCGCGGTGGCTGTCTTTTGCGTGATCTGTCTGTTCATCACCGTCGTTCTCGGACAATCCATCGAACCATTCCATACATTTTACGGGAAATTGGCACATCCGTTCCAGAAGATGTATCTCAGTGTAGAGAATTTTGTCTCCGATACTGTCACAACCTTGAAGCGCATTCGCTCTCTGGAGAAAGAGAACCAGCGCTTAACAGAAGAGCTGGAGTATTACGTATACGAGAATACGACTCTGAAGACCGAAGTTATCCAGAGCGAGGAGATCCTTGCCCTGTACGAACTGGATCATTATTATGAAGCGTACCCGAAGACCGGTGCACAGATCGTCGGCCTCTCTAACAATAACTGGTATGATTCATTGATCATCGATAAGGGCATCGCTGATGGGATCACCAAGGATATGCCCGTACTGGCCTCCGGCGGTCTTCTGGGCCGTATTACGAAGGTCTATGAGCATTATGCGGTCGTTACTACGCTCATCAACAGTGACAGCCGGATCTTTGGCGAAGTCAACCGCCTCAACCGCAGCATCGTCAACGTTTCCGGGTCTACGGAGCTCGAAGGCGCAAGCCTGTGTATGATCGAGTTCGATCCCAATGAGACAGATCTTGTCGTGGGTGATGAGATCGTTACGTCCGCCTTGGGTGAGATTTATCCGCCGGGACTTCTGATCGGTACCATCACGGAGATCCAGCCTTCTGAAAACGGTCTTACGAATACAGCACTCCTGAAGCCGGCATCGGATACGACCGGTCTTTCCTACGTTCTGATCATTACCGAATTATGGAAAGAGGACATGAAAGCTGAGATCGGGGAGGGGCAGCAGCCATGAAAAAGCTCATCCTTCTCTTTGTGTGTTTTCTTATCGTCATATTGGAATCCACGTTGCTCAGCCATTTACGGATCGGCGGCATCATACCGAATCTGACGTTGATCACGGTTATGTCTGTCGCATTGTGCGATGGATCTAAAACAGGCCGGCATATAGGCTTTTTTATGGGCCTGACGCAGGATGTCCTGTTCTTTCGTTCGATCGGTTACTATGCATTGCTTTTTTATCTGCTTGGACACCTCAGCGGTATCGCACGCCGTGTCATCCGCAGATCCAATATGACCAGTCTGTTCCTGTTCGTCGTCACCGGCGATCTGGCTTATGGACTGATCAACTATGTGTTCCTTGCGTTTCTCCATGGACACACGGATCTGCCTTACTATCTGCATAAGATCATCATTCCGGAAGCAGCGTATACGTCCTTCTTCATTCTGCCGCTGTACTGCGTCCTGGCATGGCTCTGCAGGATCCTGGAGCATCTGCGCGTCAAGGATGCGATCTCTCATAATCTGATGCGCAGGGAAGAGGTCGAATCATGAAGCAGATCGTAACATTTTTGCGAAAAGTCGTCGGCAATCGCATCCTTTGGACGGTGATCATCGTTCTTGCCATCTTTGCCGGCCTGATCCGCAATCTCTATATCATGCAGATCCTCAACGAGAGCGAATACGTCGAACGTATGTATGAGGATACGGTCGAAGAGTTCTCCATCGGCGGTGCCAGAGGCAATATCTATGATTGTTACGGACGCCCGTTGGCGATCAATACGACTTCAAAATCACTGTATTATAAGACGGATAGTGACAATCCCTCACTGAACGCTTCACTGTTGGATCTGTTAGATACCTTAGAAACCAATCATGAGGAACTCGCGATCAACAACGAGCTGCCTATCCGGCATGATCAATACTCCGGGTTTTACTTCACGGATCGATATGCCAATCCGACCGGTACCGCCAGATTGAATTTCCTTGCCGAGATCTTCGGTACCAAGCGTTCGGATCTAACAGAGGAGCAGGCCGCTTCTACAGCAGAGGACGCGTATTATCGTATGCGCGATGTCACCTTTTCCATCGACCCTTCCTTACCCATGGAGACGGTACTGGTCCTCATGAACATCCGCTATGTATTCTTCCAGAACCGGTGGAATCCGGAAGAACCGGTACTGGTTGCGGAAAACATTTCTGAAAAAACACAAGCCATCGTGCTGGAGCAGCACGACCGATATGTCGGTTTCTACGTAGAGACCGAATATACCCGTACCTATCCGGAAGGACCGTATTTCGCACATATCATCGGTTATACCGGCCGTATCTCCGAAGAAGAGCTGGAGCGCAATCAGGACAAGGGATACACCGAAGCCGATACGATCGGCAAAGCAGGTCTGGAATCCGCTTATGAAGAGGATCTGCGCAGTGTCAAGGGTACGGTAGCTGTGACCTATTCCGGCCGCACCGGCGAAAGGATCAAGGAGGAGACCGTCGTTTCCCCGTCCAAAGGGCATGATCTGATCCTTACCATCGATGCGGATTTCCAGAAAGAGTGTTACGATCTTCTGTATAAGAATGTAAAGAAGCTCCTTTTGGACAAGATCACGGGTTATCATCAGGAGGACAATGAATCCTATTCCGCAATGGATGTGATCACAGCTCTGATCAATAACGGGTTCTTCGATCTGTACACCATACAGGACAGTAAGAACACCGAAGCTGTCCGCTATATGACTGTGTACAATAAAGAGGCAGAGCGGGTCATCACGGAGCTTGAGCACTATTTGCTGGATTCTGATACGATCCTGGCCTATTATCCGGAAGACATGCTGGAATACCTGACCTTCATCGTCGCTTATCTGCGGGATCAAGGGTATCTCGACTATGCCTACCATGATGATAGTTCTGACGTCTACGTCCGTTATATCGGCGGTGTGGCCTCTGCGAGAGAATTCCTGGATTACTGCTATAACAGCGGTTATTTCTCATTGGAAGAATTCGGGTTGGATGGCTTTACGCCGGCGGAGAAGGGATTGCCTGTCATCGTTCATACCATTCTCGACGCGATCCGTCACAACCGGTCTTATGAACAATTGGTCTGCACCAACGTACTGACGAAGGATCTTTTCAGTGTCCATGATTTCATCCTGCTTTGCTATGATCTTGGATTCCTGGACAATAAAGATGGATCCCGCGAGGACTACGCGGAAGGCAATCTCGGCAATCTTTCTTTGCTGCGCATGAAGATCGAAAACGATGAGATCACGCCGGCCGATATCAATCTGGATCCTTGTTCCGGCTCATTGGTCGTGACCGACTGCGACAGCGGTAAAGTTCGGGCGATCGTCAGTTATCCCTCGTATGATACAAATCTGTATTTGAACAGTCCTCGCTATTACAATCGGATCCTGGCGGATCAGTCCGCTCCGATGATGTTCCGCGCGCTGCAGGAGCGTCGTGCCCCTGGTTCAACCTACAAGCTCTGCACAGCGGCCACTGCTTTGCAGCTTGGTTATATAACCACGGCAAACTACGTCTACGATGATTATGCGTATCCGAACGTTAATAGTGTGGCCAAGCCCGTATGCTGGAGCAAAACTTCCCATGGCAGCGTCAACGTCATCGATGCGATCAAAGTATCATGTAACTATTTCTTCTACGACGTTGGGTATCATCTGTGCGATCCGCTCCCGGACAAGACGTTCAATGATCAGTTCGGACTGGAAAAACTGGATCGTTTCGCTGTAGAATTGGGCCTTGCTACCGAGACCGGCATCGAGCTGCCGGAATCCACACCGCGCCTGTCTACAGAGGATGCCGTACGTTCCGCGATCGGGCAGGGCGGCAATGCTTTCACAGTAGCCAATATCAACCGTTACACAAATACGGTTGCCAACGGTGGGGACGTTTATGATCTCTATTTAGTCGATCAGATCAAAAGCGCGGATGGAAAGATCTTGTTTCAAAAGGATCCAAAGCCGGTTTCTCACGCCGGTGTTTCCAAAGAGAACCTGGATATCATCAAAGAGGGCATGCGGCTGGTCAACACGTATTCCTCTGGTGAAGTCCTGGGTATTTTGGACCAAATGGGTGTGACGACCGCAGGCAAGACCGGTTCGGCTGAGGAATCGGCCGCACATCCGGATCATTCCTGGTATACCGGGTATACGAATATCGATGATCCTGAGATCTCCGTCTCGATCCTGATCCCTTTCGGGAATGGTTCTGAAATGGCTGTGCCGATCTTCAAAGAAGTCGTGGAAGCCTACTACGATCTGGTAGAACCTGAGACCGCAAAGACGTCTGAGGATGAAGAGGAAGAAGAGGAGATCTATTACTACGACGAGTAAGAATAACCTTAAGAAATACTTGCAAAAGGAGGGGAGATACAGTTATAATGTTTGACAAGAACAATCTGCGGCATATCGATTTCCTGCTCCTTGGATTGGTCACGTTTCTGGTCTTTTGCGGTATCATCATGATCGGGAGCGCTGACGGTTGGTACCTGGACCAAGAGCACTTTTCTCTGGACCCCATGATGAAACGTCAGATCCTGGGCTTCATCATCGGTCTTGTCGCTATCTTCTTTATTCTCCTGCTCAATTACGATAAACTGAAATTGTTTGTCATACCTTTGTATATCGGTGTTTTTCTGCTGCTGGTCGCCGTTTTGTTTATCGGTGTCGGCAGCGAGGCTGATGGGGACGACGTGCGCCGCTGGATCCAGCTGCCCGCCGGCTTTACCTTACAGCCTTCGGAATTCGCCAAGATCGCGATCATCATGTTCATGGCCTGGTTCCTGAACCTGTATCAGGACCGGATCAATAATTTCATGATCATTGCTGTGCTCGGTGTCCTGGTCGTGATCCCGCTGTTTCTCATCTATAAAGAACCGGACCTTTCGACGTCCATCGTAGTTGTGTCCATCGTATTCTTTATGGCATTGAATGGTAATGTGGGATGGCGTTATATCATTCCTGCCGTCATCATCGGAACGCTCCTTGTCGTCTTGGTATACACGGATGCCATGAGCGATCATCCGCGGCTCCTGGGTTATTACCAGGTCATGCGCATCAAAGCCTGGAGGCATCCTGAGGATTATCGTTTAGGCGAAGCTTTCCAGACGATCCAGTCCACCAACGCCGTTGGTTCCGGTGGATTGCTGGGCGTCGGTCTGTTCCATTCCAGCGGTACCGTTCCGGTTGCTACGACGGATTTCATCTTCGGCATCATTGGAGAAGAGCTGGGCTTCGTCGGCGCCATCGGCTTTATTACACTCTTGCTGCTTGTCTTTATCCGTATTATCATTATCGCGCAGCGTGCTGGTGATTTCTTCGGCAGGCTGCTCTGCATCGGTATCGCAGTTTCCTTCATTTTTCAGTCCGCGATCCACATCGGTGTCTGTACAGGCATGTTGCCCAACACAGGTATCCCACTGCCTTTTGTCAGTTACGGCAGCAGTTCTCTGATCGCGAGTATGATCGGCATCGGTCTGGTTCTGAAAGTCGAATCAGAAGCCAGAATGGTATAAAACAAAGGAGAGGCAAAATGAACATCGCCCTGATCGCACACGATAACAAAAAGAAGCTTATGCAGAATTTCTGTATTGCCTATCGTCCGATCCTCAGCAAGCATCAGATCTATGCTACCGATACCACCGGACGTTTGGTAGAAGATGTGACCGGACTTCGTGTCCATCGCGCGCTTGCAGGCCATTTAGGCGGAGACCGCCAGCTCAGCGCTCAGATCAATGGGAATGAAATGGACGTCGTTATCTTTCTACGCGATCCGCAGCAGGATCCGCAGCGCGATCAAAGTTTCATCGAGATCGTAAAGATGTGCGACAATAATAATATTCCTGTCGCGACGAATGTGGCGACGGCGGAAGCGCTGATCATGGCGTTGGAGCGCGGCGATCTCGACTGGCGCACGCTGTATCGTTCATAACTACGTTTACGGGCCTTGTTCCAAGGCCCTTTTTCCTAATACTCCAAGAAAGGAACCATTTCCCACATGCAGGTACGCATTCCTGATTCCATATTGCTCTCGGTACAAAAGCCAGCCCGCTACATAGGCGGAGAGGTCAACATGGTCCGTAAAGAGATCACCGATGACCTGATCCGCTTTTGTTTTTGTTTTCCTGATGTCTATGATATCGGTATGTCACACTTGGGACTCCAGGTCCTGTATCATGATTATAACCGTTATGATGACGTATATATGGAGCGTTGTTTCGCTCCATGGCCTGACATGGAAGAGCAGATGCTGGCCCATGATATTCCACTGTATGCATTGGAAACCTTCACCCCCATCAATGAGTTTGATTTTCTCGGCTTTACATTGCAGTATGAAATGTCTTTCACCAATATTCTGAACATGCTGCATCTAGGTGGCGTTCCGGTTTTCTCCAAAGATCGCACGGATGATGATCCTCTTGTCTGTGCCGGAGGTTCCACAGGATACAATCCTGAGCCTCTGTCCGCATTCATCGATTTTTTCTATATGGGCGAAGGAGAAGTGGCTTTTGGTTCCATTTTCGAGGCATATCGCAAGCATCGTGCTGCTGGTTTGCCAAGGCGGCAGTTTCTGGAGAAATTAGCGCAGATCCCGGGGATCTATGTACCAGCTTTTTACACAGTGACGTACGAGGACCATCCGGCCGAAGGCTGTGATCATACGCCGCGTATCGCATCCATCCGCCCCAATCGTCAGGGTGTACCGGAAAAAGTAGTAAAACTGATCTGTGAAGAAATGGATCAGGTCCCATACCCGACCAGTCCCATCATTCCTTATCTGCAGACGGTGCAGGATCGTGCGGTGCTGGAGATCTTCCGCGGATGTATCCGTGGCTGCCGTTTTTGTCAGGCGGGCATGGTCTACCGGCCGGTACGGCAGAGGAGCAAAGCCAACCTGCTGCGTCTGGCAGATGAACTTTTGAAAAACACCGGCTATGACGAATTATCTTTCTCTTCCTTAAGCTCCAACGACTATCCACAGATCTTCGAACTCATCCAGGAGATCCATGAACGGTATCCGCATATCAATGTATCGCTGCCATCCCTTCGTGTCGATGCGTTCTCTCTTGATCTGATGGAACGACTGGCTGAAGGAAAGAAGAGCGGTCTGACATTTGCCGCGGAAGGCGGATCACAGCGTCTGCGCGATGTAATCAATAAGAATATCACGGAAGATGAGATACTGAACGGCGTCCATCTTGCCTTCCAGGGCGGCTGGAATCGTGTCAAATTGTACTTTATGCTGGGCCTTCCGACCGAGACGGAGGAGGACATCGAAGGTATCGCCCGTCTGGCGCAGGCCATCGTGGACGAATACTTCTCCATTGACAAAACCATACGTGCAAAGGATCTGAAAGTGACTGTCAGCACTTCATTCTTTGTGCCGAAGCCCTTTACACCGTTCCAGTGGGTCGGACAGACTTCTTACGAGGATTACATGGCCAAGCAGCAGTTTCTGAACGGAAAGATCCGTAATCGCAAAGTACAGTACAACTGCCACGACGCCTTCCTAAGTACACTGGAGGGATATTTCGCCAGAGGCGACCGTCGGATGGCGGATCTGATCTACACAGCGTGGAAGAAAGGCTGCAGGTTTGACAGTTGGTCCGACATGTTCTTGGAAGACGCCTGGAAAGAGGCGATCGAAGAGTGTGGGATCGAAGCGTCGTATTATATCACAAGAGAGCGTGCGAAAGACGAAGTATTCCCGTGGGATCATATTGACGTCGGTGTACGCAAAGAGTTCTTATATCATGAGTATGAACGTGCGAAGCAGGGGCTGACAACGGCCAACTGCAGAGAGCATTGTTCCGGCTGCGGTGTCAAGAAGATCGCATCTCATGGGATCTGTTATGGAGAGGAGGCCGGCCGTGATCAATAAACGTATCGGTTTCACAAAGACCGGCATTTTGAAATTCATCGGACATCTGGATCTGCTGCGGACGTTCCAGAGAGCATTCCGGCGGGCAGAAGTACCGCTGGCATATTCCCAGGGCTTCAATCCACATCCTTTGTTGTCTTTCGCAAACCCTCTGGCATTGGGCATGACCAGCGAGGATGAATACGCCGATATCACATTGGAGACGGAGATGGATGACCAGGAGCTCGTGCAGCGTATGAATGCTGTTTTGCCTCCGGGACTGTCCTTGACCCGCTGTGTATCCTTACCGGAGCGTTATGAGACCGCGATGGCTCTTGTCACAGCTTCGACGTATCGGATCACTTTCCCATCCTTTGATTTCAATTGGTCTGACGCAGTCAACACGTATCTCTCCCAGGATCAGATCATGGTCCGACGCCTTGGCAAAGTACGTGGCCGAAAACAGTGGCTGGATGTCGATGTCAAGAGTCTGATCTATCAGTATGAGATGACGGATGACTGCACCCTCGTACTTACCTGCGCCTGCGGCAGTACCCTGAACCTGAAGGTCGATTCACTTTTGGAATGCTTCTATGCATTCATCGGCCATCCAGAATGGCTGCATGAAGAGACCATCCACCGGACACATCTGTACCAAACTGTAGAAGGTCAGTTCGCACCATTGATGTAAGCTATGTACAAACAGAAAAAAACGATAACGATCGAAGGCACTGCTGAGCGGTTCTTCGCCGGCTTGATCGAAAACGACGTACTTACGGAGTACCATCGGTTCTCTTTGACGGATCCGGTCGTTCTTGGATGCATTGTAAAAGGACAGGTACAGAAAGAATCCGGCACGCTGCATTCCTATTATGTGAATCTGCAGATGGATCATCCCGGATTCTGGAATGCCGGTCATCCCGTAAAAGGCGGCACACAGCCGATCGTGCAGATCATACAGGAACCAAGAGGTAAGAAAGGATACCGTGTTACAGAGCACTATACCATCCCTGGTCATTATCTGGTCCTGACACCTTTCGATACAAGGGTCCATGTTTCACTGCGTATCGAGGATCCTGCAGAACAACAGCGTTTACGAGAGATGGCTCATGCCTTGCCTGGGGATGGCCGAGTGGGTTGGATCTTACGCACAGAAGCACTGCATGCCGATTCTGAGTCGATCCTTACGGAAGGTGCGTATTTATACGACTTATACAGCAAAATCGAAAATAGAGGCATTACAGCGCCTGTAGGGGCCATTCTATATGAACCAGTCCATCCGTTGATCTCTTTTTTATCTTCAACAGGCCTAACTCAAGAGGATGAGATCGTGTGTGAGGATAAGGAACTGCTGCGGCAGCTTCAAATGATGAAGGATCTTCCTCGGCAGTTAATACCGTTGTTTAAGCTGTTCGATCAAGGGCGTTGGAGTCTTTCTGAATTCTATAAGATCCGTTCCGCTCTGGACGCTGCGAGTAGAAGAGAGGTGCCCTTGCCAGGAGGGGGATCTATCGTGATCGATGAGACTGAGGCACTGATCGTCATCGATGTCAACAGCGGCGGTTCAGCGGCGCGTGGCAGTTCTCGTGAGGATTCGATCTTCAACGTCAATGCAAAAGCCTGCCCGGTCATTACCGAGCAGATCCGGCTGCGGAATCTGAGCGGCATCATCATCATTGATTTCATCGATATGAAACGCGATTCCGATCGTGAAAAACTGTTGGAACTCATGAAAAGAAACGCAAAAAAGGATCGTCAACGAGTGACGATCCATGGATATACGCATTTGGGACTCATGGAGCTGTCGCGCAAACGTGAAAGCGTTCCATTAGCTGCGATGCTTGCAGACCCGCATTAGAACAGATGCGTACGTACGCGGTTCTCGATCATTTCCATGGCGACCAGATTGTGTCCGCCCACCGGGATGATCAGATCCGCGTATTTTTTACTTGGCTCCACATACATTTCATGCATCGGTTTGACCGTAGAGATGTACTGGTCGATGACGGAATCCAAAGAGCGGCCGCGTTCATTCACGTCACGGCGGATCCGGCGGAGGATGCGGATATCCGCGTCGGTATCGACAAAGATCTTGATGTCCATCATTTCGCGCAGCTTAGGTTCAGCCAGCACCATGATGCCATCGATGATCAGAACGCGTGTCGGATCGATGGTCTTGACCTGATCGCTGCGATCATGGATGGTATAATCGTACACAGGGCATTCGATGGAAAAGCCTTGTTTCAGCAGATTGATATGCTGCGCCATGAGATCCGTATCGAATGCCTCCGGTGCGTCATAGTTCTGCTTTGTACGCTCTTCAAAAGTCTTTTCATGCTGCGCTTTATAATAATCGTCATGATAAATGACCGTGACATCATCGCCGAATTTCTTTTTCAACAGATCCGATATCGTACTCTTACCGGATCCCGAACCGCCGGCGATACCGATGATCAACATAGTTTCCATATGTGTTCCTTTCCATCATCGAACGATATCGAAGATCAGAGGTTTCTTGATCGGAGCGTCAGGTCCGATCGTGACCGCTGCCGAGATCTGAGCGGCAGCTTCCTTCAAGACCGCACGTCGGTTGGTATACAAGGTGCAGAGCACATCACCCCGCGCAACTTTATCACCGATCTTTTTCTTGATGATGATACCGGCGGCAGGATCTACCGGCTCCTCCTTGGTGGCACGTCCCGCGCCAAGGCGAACAGAGCAGAGACCGATCTGTTCCGCATCGACAGCTTGTATATATCCTTCGGATCCGGATCTTACATCGTAGGAAAAAGCACATTTGGGGAACAGAGAAGTGTCCTTCAGATACCGAACGTCTCCGCCTTGCCGTCCGATCCATTCCTGCATCTTGGCAAAAGCAGCCCCGGAGGAGAGCGCTTCCTCGGCTTTTTTCATTGCTTCCTCCTGCGGGATCCGGAACACCATGGAAATCAATGTGGCAGCCAGTGTCAGACAGACGATCTTCATGTCTTCAGGACCTTCGCCCTGCAGAACGCGGACCGCTTCCATGACCTCCAGTGCATTGCCGATATTATGGCCTAAAGGCTCATCCATATTGGTCAGGACCGCGGCAATATTACGACCGCAAAGGCGGCCGATCGTAGTCATTTTTTCAGCTAACACCCGGGCATCTTCTACAGTCTTCATAAAAGCGCCGGATCCGACTTTGACGTCAAGAACGATGTTTTGTGCGCCTGCTGCCAGTTTTTTGGACATGATACTGGATGTGATCAGAGGGATGGAATCCACCGTAGCGGTGACGTCCCTAAGTGCATACAGTTTTTTATCGGCAGGGGTCAGGTTGCCGGACTGTCCGACAAGGGCGATCCCGATGTCCTCGACCTGTTTCAAGAACGTTTTCTCATCGAGGGTGATATCATATCCCGGGATCGATTCCAGTTTATCCACGGTACCGCCGGTATGCCCAAGGCCGCGGCCTGTCATCTTTGCCACCTTCGCTCCTAAAGAAGCAACAAGCGGCATCACGATAAGAGATGTTTTATCTCCGACGCCGCCCGTCGAATGTTTATCCGCAGAGAGTGTATCGAAGCGTGACAGATCGATCATATCGCCGGAATGCGCCATGGCATCTGTAAGGAAAGAGATTTCCCGATCGTTCATCCCCTGAAAGAAGATGGCCATACACAAGGCGGAAGCCTGGTAATCAGGTATCGAACCCTCCGTATAACCTTTGATGAAAAAACGGATCTCATCCTCGGAAAGCGGATGACCATCACGTTTCTTTTCGATGATATCATACATTCGCATAGCAGAACCTCACCTCGCATGTTTTGTGAAGTCTAAAGGCAGGCTTTCATGCCTGCCGATAGACTCTTTTCATATGGGATTATAAACTTATCTCTGACCCTTGTCGTACGGGATGCCTTCCGCCTTCGGAGCCTTGGAGGACTTGGAAGTGAAAGCAAGGACGATCAGGGAGATGATGTACGGCATCATGTTATAGACCGTACTGGGGATGTTCAGATTGTTCAGGAACCCGATACCGATATAGACGTTGGACAAAGCGCGGAACAAGCCAAAGAGCAGGGCTGCCAGCGCGATGCGGAACGGTTTCCACTGACCAAAGATCATAACAGCCAGTGCCAGGAAACCGAAACCTGCAACACCATTCTCGAATTTCCACTCGGAAACACCGGCCATGATATAGCTGATACCGCCGAGAGAAGCGAAGATACCGGAGATCAGAACACCGGCCCAACGCATTTTATAAACGTTGATACCAACGGAAGCCGCTGCCTGGGGATGTTCGCCGCAGGCCATCATACGAAGACCGAACTTCGTCTTGTACAAGACAACGAACGCGACGATCAGCGCGATGATGGTAACGACCAGGAACCAGCTGAATTCGAATCCACCGATGTACTGGATGAATTTCTTCTTCTGGACCACGTACTGGATGGTAGAGGAGACGTCATCCGGATTGGCTTTCATGTTGATCGCCTTGACCAGAACGGTAGCCAGAGCGGTTCCCAGGATGTTCAGCGCGGTACCGACGATCGTTTGATCCGCTTTAAAGTTGATACAGGCGACTGCCAACAGCGATGAGTAGACAACACCGAAGATAACAGCACCGATCATGACCAACAGAACCGTAACGACACCAGGCAGATCCGCGGGCAGGTAACGCATCATCAAGGCGCCGCCCAGGGCACCAATGACCATGATACCTTCCAGACCCAGGTTGATCACGCCGGAGTGCTCGGAAAAGCATCCGCCAAGGGCGACGAGCAGAAGAACAGACGCGAAGATCAATGTGTATTGGACAAGCAGTAACATTATGCATCCGCTCCTTTCGTCGAGTTTTTCTTCTCTTCTTTGGCAGCGATACCTTTCTTCATTGCCAGTTTCAGGAATCCGACGAAACCGCACAGATAGATGATGATGGCTGAGATCAGATCAGAGATCTGCGCGGAGTAGAGCGTCTTATCAACAAAGGCGCCGCCGCGGGTGATATGCTGGATAAAGTAAGAGGAGAAGATAGTTCCGATCGGGTTCAGACCACCGAGGAAGGCCGCGGCGATACCGTTGAAGCCCATGCCCGGAACGGTAGAAGCAGTGACGCTCCACTGTTCGAAGTCAGTCAGATAGAAGAGAGCACCGCCCGCCGCAGCAAGGGCACCGCCGATCGCCAGCGTAACGATGATATTGCGTTTTTCCGCCATACCAGCGTATTTCGCTGCGTTTTTGTTGAAACCTGTCGCCTTGAGTTCATAACCGAACTTGGTCTGGTCCAGGATGACCTTCAAAGCAATGGCGACCAGGATCGCCAGAGGGATCGACAGGGAAACGTAGGAATTATTGGCAAAAAGCTTATCAAGGCCTAACGTCGGCAGGATGCTGGAAGCCGCGTAATCCTTCAGGTGCAGGGTATAAGGACTCGTTTCTTCCTTGACCGCGCTCAAGATCATGTTGGTCGTATACAGACCGATCCAGTTGAGCATGATACCGGAAATAACTTCATTGACGTTGCAGTATGCCTTCAGCAGACCGACGACGGCACCGTAGATCGCACCGGCGACGATGGCGAAGAGCAGCGCCGCCCACCAGGGAAGTCCCAGCGCAAGAGCGCCATAGATGCTCGCGCAGGCGCCGACAACATACTGTCCGGCACAACCGATGTTGAACAGTCCGACCTTATAGCAGAAGAGGATGGACAGAGAGCACATCAAAAGAGGCGCCGTTTGGACCAGGGTATTACCGAAGTTCTTCAGCTGCAGATTGGCACGGGAATAGGTGAAGTAGTTCTTGATGACCGCAAGGATCGCATCAAACGCACCGGCCGGATTGATGAACAGCAGCACGATGAATCCGATCAAAAGGCCCAGCACGATACAGATCAAAGAGGCGATCAAAGACTGAACGCCTTCATTTTTCAGAATGTTCTTTTTCATGCTTTCACCTCTTCTCGTTTTGCACCGGCCATGTACAGACCCATTTCTTCGACCGTCGTCTGTTTCGGATCCAGCTGGCCGACGATCTCACCCTCATACATGACGAGGATACGATCGGAAACGTCCATGACTTCGTCCAGTTCCAGAGAGATCAAAAGGACCGCTTTACCGGCGTCGCGCAGGGCGACGAGTTCCTTATGGACACCTTCGATTGCGCCGACGTCCAGACCGCGTGTAGGCTGTACAGCGATCAGAAGATCCGGATCTTTATCGATCTCACGGCCGATGATCGCTTTCTGCTGGTTACCGCCGGACATAGCCCTGGCGATCGTGATGGGACCCTGACCCGAACGAACATCATATTCTTCGATGATCTTTTCCGCGTATTTACGGATGTTCGCCTTCTTCAGGAAACCGGCTCCGGAAGTAAATTCAGGTTCAAAATAGCGCTGCAGGACCAGGTTGTTTTCCAGTGTATAATCCAGGACCAGACCGTGCTTATGACGGTCCTCCGGAATATGGCTGATACCGTGGGTGCTGCGTTTGCGGATCGACATGTGCGAGATATCCATGCCTTTGAAAAGGATCTTTCCGCCCTTGAGAGGTTCAAGGCCGGAAATACCGTAGGCAAGTTCCGTCTGGCCATTGCCATCGATACCGGCGATACAGAGGATCTCACCGGCGTGGATCTTGAAGGAAACGCCTTTGACCGCGTTATTATGATGTGTTTTGGAGGCAACGACCATATCCTGCACATCCAGAACGACATCGCCCGGATGCGCTTCTTCTTTTTCCACATGGAAATTGACGTTGCGGCCGACCATCATGGCGGACAGACCTTCCGCGGTCGTATCTTTGATATCGACCGTTCCGATATATTTACCTTTGCGCAGAACAGAGCAGCGGTCCGCGACTTCCATGATCTCGTTCAGCTTATGGGAGATGAAGAGGATCGATTTACCTTCCGCTGCCAGATTCTTCATGATCTGCATCAATTCTTCGATCTCCTGCGGTGTCAGGACGGCCGTCGGTTCGTCGAAGATGAGGATCTCATTGTCCCGATACAGCATTTTCAGGATCTCTGTGCGTTGCTGCATACCTACGGTGATATCTTCGATGATCGCGTCCGGATCGACCTTCAGGCCATACTTTTCGGAAAGTGCGATGACTTTCTCCCGGGCTTCTTTCTTCTGAAGAAATCCCGCTTTGTTCGGTTCTACGCCGAGAATGATATTATCGAGAACGGAGAAGCATTCGACCAGTTTGAAGTGCTGGTGCACCATACCGATGCCAAGATCGTTCGCATCGTTCGGGTCGTTGATCTCCACTTTGACACCGTCCTTACGGATCTCGCCTTCTTCAGGCTGATACAATCCAAAAAGAACGGACATGAGCGTGGATTTACCGGCTCCGTTCTCACCTAGAAGCGCGTGGATCTCTCCCTTGCGCAGCTGGAGGGAAATATCGTCGTTGGCAATAATACCGGGAAAGCGTTTGGTGATATGCAGCATTTCGATTGCATATTCAGACATAGATTCGTTCCTTCCCTTCGTGATCAATAGAATAGGATTTGAAAAAGGGGAGAGCCTATATGAACATTCATATAGACTCTTCCCGTTTTTTTCTCTTTATATCTGATTATTTGATGTTGCCCTGATCCTCGAGCGCGATCACGGTCGCGAAATCAGAAGCGGACTTGGTGATGTCATTGGAGACGGTGATCTTGCCGCCGAACATGTCAGCAACCAGAGCTTTGTAGTCATCCTCAGAGAAACCATCACCAAACTGCGTGGACTCAGCAAGCTGGACATAGTTCGCAGCCGGATCCTCGGAAACCAGACCCAGAGTATCGATCTTTCCACCGTACTCAGAGAACTTGCCCTGGCATACGACATCCAACATGGTATTGACGGTAGCAGCCAGACCCTTCATAGCGGAGGTAACGGTCATGCCATCGCCATAAGTACCATCGATGATGCCCTTCTGGTCAACGTCAACGCCGATGACCTTGCCGCCGACCTTAGCAGCAGCTTCAGCAGCAGAAGTGAAGATACCGCCGCCGCAAGCGAAGACGATCTCAACACCGCCGGCATACCAGGTGTCCATAGCAGCGGTGATATCAGCATCGCCATAGAACTGGTTGCCATATGCGTACTTCATGGTAACGTCGGAAAGACCTGCTTCTTTCGCAGCAGCATCAGCGCCCTGAACGAAACCATAACCATAACGCTGTACAGCAGGAACTGCCATGCCGCCCAGGAAGCCAAGGTTCTTGTAACCCAGCTTGACAGCAGCGAAACCAGCCATATAACCGCAGAGCTCTTCCTGGTACACAGCAGAGTAGAGGTTAGAGGGGATCTTATAGTTCTCAGAGAAATCACCAGCGGAAACGTCCAGCGCGATGAAAGTGACATCACTATAGTTGTCAGCAGTAGCTTCGATAGCCTTACCGAAGGCATAACCCGGCATGACGACTACATTGTAGCCTTCGTCGATGGCGGACTCGATCATGGCGATACGATCCTCATCAGAATCGGAAGCAGGCTTGTAGTAGGTGAACTTGACACCGTTCTTATCACAGAAAGCCTTGCAGGCCTCGTAAGTGGTCTGGTTAAAGGACTGGTCCGTGATATCACCATAATCGGTGATCATAGCAACTTTGACATCGGCGGCAGCTTTTTCGCCATCGCCGGAGGCTGCAGGTGCGTCTTTCTTGCCGCAGCCGGCCATCATGATGCACACCATAGCGATGACGAGCATCAGACTCAAGAGTTTTTTCATTTTTCTTTCTCCTTAAAAATGATAATATTATGATGCAATGATGGGATTGCATACATTTCCTGTATTATACTTTTTTCATGCCAAATAATCAAGAGAAATAGAACGATTTTCTCATTTTCTATTTCAGATGATCCGGTGAAAAACGGTAGGGCAGAAGCTCCGCCAGCGTATGGACTTCATACGCCAAGGGTTCCTCTTTCTTGATCAGCAGGATTTCAAAATCAGAAGCGCAGAACTCACTCATGACCTGCCGGCAAACGCCGCAGGGAGGAAAAATATCCTCTATAACAGCACCTTTGCCGCCCGCGATGGCGATCCTGGTGAAGTCTCTTTTGCCTTCACTGACGGCTTTGAAAATTGCCACTCGTTCACCGCAGACCGTAGGCGTGTAAGAAGCGTTTTCTATATTGCACCCCATATAGACCGTTCCATCCGCGCATTCCAAAGCCGCGCCGACACAATAGCCGGAATAGGGCGCATAAGCGCCTTTCATGGCTTTGACCGCTTCCCTGCAGAGCACTTCCCGCTGTAATTCAAGGTTCATTGAAGCACCTCACCTTTGCAGGTATATGGGACATCGAGCAGATCCGCGATCGTTGCAGCGATCGCAGCGAAAGTGGGCTGTGTGCCGTAATTCTTCGGCTCGATGGAGGCGCCGTACATGACCAACGGCACATACTCCCGTGTGTGGTCCGTATGATCATCTCCCGGATCGCAACCGTGATCAGCCGTGATCATGACTACGTCCTCAGGTCCCATTTTCTGAATGAATCCTTCCAGCCAGCCATCGAATTCGGCGAAGGCGGAAGCATAGCCATGGATGTCCTGACGATGTCCATACAGCATATCGAAATCGACCAGATTAGTGAAGCACAGACCATTGAAATCCTTATCCAGAGCTTCGAGTGTCCGCTGCATGCCTTCGGTATTGCCATGTGTGTAGACGTACTCTGTAATGCCTGCGCCCGCAAAGATATCGTTGATCTTACCGATCGCGTATACCGTTTTTCCATTGGCTTTCAGCGCATCCAGGATGGTCTCCGCCGGCGGCTCCAGAGAGAAGTCATGGCGGTTCGCCGTACGTTTGAAGTCAGCAGCACAGGTTCCAAGGAACGGACGGGCGATAACCCTGCCTACAGCATGCGGACCGGTCAGAATGTTTCTGGCGATACGGCAGTATTCATATAATTGTTCCGGAGGCACAAGCTCCTCATGCGCCGCGATCTGGAAAACGGAATCCGCGGATGTATAGACGATCAGATCCCCGGTCTTCAGATGTGCTTCACCATAATCACGGATGACATCGGTGCCGGAATAGGGCAGGTTGCAGAGTACGCCGCGTCCTGTAGCCTTTCGGAACGGCTCCAGCACTTCCTCAGGGAAACCCTGGGGATAGGTGGGCAGAGGCGCGTCAGACTGTACGCCTGCGATCTCCCAATGGCCGATCGTGGTATCCTTGCCCATGGAAGCTTCCCGCAGCCGTGCGACCGCGCCAATCGGTGCATCGACAGGACCAAGATAAGCCTGACCATCGATATTCGCAAGGCCGAGCCGCCGCATCGTATCATTGCGGTAGGCCGGATCCCCAGAGATCCGTTTCATGGTATTACAGTCGTGATCTCCGAACAGATGCGCATCCGGCTCTTCACCGATGCCGCAGGAATCCAAAACGATCAGAAAAACACGTTTTGCCATGATCAATACATCTCCTTAGCAGTCTCCAACGCGACCTTCATCATATCGGTGAAGGAGCTTTGGCGTTCTTCCGCTGTGGTATTCTGGCTCGGATCGAATACATTGTCAGAGATCGTGCAGATCGCCAGAGCATTCTTTTTCGCGCGCGCCGCGGTCATATACAGGCCGGCCGCTTCCATTTCGATCGCCATGACACCCATCTTTTTCCAGTTGAGCGTACCATTCAAAGCATCAGGAATGCCTGCCTCATCTCCATAGAAAGGATCTGAAGAAAGGATGTTGCCGACGTGATAGCGCATACCCAGACGGTCCGCGGCATCGATCGCCGTGCGCAGCAGCTTGTAACTCGCGATCGGCGCATAAGTACCTGCCAAATGGAACTGGCTTGCGAAATTCGAAGTCGTGCAGGCACCCATACCGAAGACGAGATCCCGCACATGGACGTCTTCCTGAATGGAGCCGGCGGAGCCGACACGGATGATATTATCTACGCCGAACATATTGAACAGTTCATAGGAATAGATACCGATGGAAGGGATGCCCATGCCGCTTGCCATGACGCTGACCGGCACACCGAGATATTTGCCGGTATAACCCTGTACACCGCGGACGTTGTTGACCAGCCTGATATCATCCAGGAAATTCTCTGCGATGAATTTGGAACGCAGCGGATCACCCGGCATGAGGACGGTCGGCGCAAAATCATCAGGTCTCGCATTGATATGAGGGGTAGGGGTAGGATACGGTAATGCCATGATAGTTCATCTCCTTATCTATCGATGTAAAGTGGATCAATACGTTCCTTCCGGAACGGTTTCAGCTTTTACGATCTTGACGATGCGGCTGGTACCGAGCCGGCTTGCGCCAAGGGCGATGAAATCCTCCGCGTCTTGGATCGAAGAAATACCGCCCGCCGCTTTGATCTTTACGTGATCAGCCACATGCGCGGCAAAGAGCGCAACATCTTCCTTCGTGGCGCCGCCCGTGGAGAATCCAGTGGACGTCTTGATATAATCCGCACCGGATGCGGAAACGATCTCACACATTTTGATCTTTTCTTCATCGGTCAGCAGGCACGTCTCGATGATGACTTTCAACAGACGGCCGTCGCATGCTTCTTTGATCGCACGGATCTCTTCGAGAAGATCATCATACTTTTTATCCTTCAGCCACCCGATATTGATGACCATATCGATCTCATCCGCGCCATTTTTGACAGCGTCAGCGGTTTCGAAACATTTTACAGCCGTAGTAGAGTAACCGTTCGGGAAACCGATGACCGTGCAGATCTTCAACTGTTCTCCGACATAGTCCTTCGCCTGTTTCACATAAGACGCAGGAATACAGACGGACGCCGTCTGGTAACGGATCCCGTCATCGCAGATGGCACGGATGTCGTCCCAGGTCGCCGCCTGTGCCAGCAACGTATGGTCTACCTTGGACAATACTTCTTTGATGTCCATAAAACAGTACCTCCTGTTAATGATTATATGATCTGCCACGGAATCACAACCGCAGCTGATACCCTTGTTTCTGCTTATCGATCAGTTCCCGATAGCATTTATAACACATACCTTCATACCGGTCGTTTCCGCCCAGCACGACCTGGGCACCTTCCGTGATGATCTGACCGTTATCGTCGAAACGCGCATTGACTGTGGCTTTGCGGCCGCAGCGGCACACGGATTTGATCTCCGTGATACTGTCCGCGATCTCGAACAAACGTTTGGATCCAGGGAAGAGCATGGTCTGGAAATCCGCCCGCAGGCCGAAGCAGAGGACAGGTACATCATCCCAGTCTGCCAGGCCTTTCATTTGATTGACCTGATCCCCTGTCAAAAACTGGCATTCATCGCAGATCAGCACGTCGTAATGACCATCTTCCACGCAAAGCTTGTGGTACAATTCACGGATCTCCACGTCCTGTCCGACCGCCAATGCTTCCGCGTTCAGACCGATACGGGACCTGGCAATGGTATGGACGTTTCCGTTTTCATCGATCGTATCGTCCCGGGTATCGATGGAAGGCTTGATGAACAGGACTTTTTTTCCTTTCTCTTCATAATTGAATTTGGTCATCAGCGCCTGTGCGGTCTTGGAGGATCCCATAGCACCGAATTTAAAGTACAATTTAGCCATACATCCTCCTAAACTTATTCATCCTTACGCAGATGAATGGCATTGGCCGCGCCGCGGCGGCGGTTTTCCTCGATCTGCGCGTAATGTTTCCGCGTCGTATTGACGTCTTTGTGTCCCAGGACGTCCGCTACAAGATAAATATCGCCTGTCTCGTTGTACAGCGCGGTACCATAGGAACTGCGCAGTTTGTGCGGAGAAATGTTTTTCAGCTGCGTTACCGTCCGTGCGTATTTCTTTACAAGGTTTTCTACCGCGCGCACTGTCAGACGTTTTCTCTGCATGGATAGGAAAAGCGCGTTCTCATGTCCGGGAACTGCTTCGATCTGTTTTCTCCATGGTAAATAGTCTTTCAGCACGTCTTCGACTTCGGAACCAAAGTAGAGGATGGTCTGATTGCCACCTTTACGTACGATCCGCAGCCCATTGTTGGCAAAATCTATATCCGTCAGGTCCAGACCAACGCACTCAGATACACGCATACCGGTGCCCAACAGAAGCGTTACCAGAGCCAGATCGCGGATCTTGGTATGTTCATGGTATTTCTGCTGGCGTTCCGTCAGTTTTTCACCGGATTCGACCTCATCCAGCATACGAGCGATCTCATCAGTATCCAGACGAATGATGTTTTTGTCATGGATCTTTGGTGTAGGCACCAATTGCGCGGGGTTGGCCGGCAATAATTCTTTTTTATAAAAGTATTTGAAGAGGCTGCGTACAGCGCTGATCTTACGTGCCTTACCGCGTTCTCCATTTTGATATTCTTCATCTTCTCCGGGCTTGGAGTAGAAAGAGAGGTAATCCAAAAACAATTCGATCTGCTGAGAACCGATCCGTTTCAGATCCTCCAATGTGATCTCATGCATCGTTTTTCCCTGCAGAGAAGGCTCATATTCCAGCAAAAACTGGAAAAAGATGCGAAGATCATGCGCATATCCCAGACGGGTACGTTCCGCTGTCGTCGGTTCGATGCCGCGGAAATAATCCACGCAGAATTCCGGCAGCTCGAAGATCAATTCCCGCAGTTTACGGATGTTTTCCCGCCTTTGTTGTTCATGATATTCCATGAAATATCAACTCCTATGATAAAATGACGGCGTTATGATAGAACCATCGCGCCGTCATTGTTTCGATCTTAATACTGACGTCCCCAGACAAGCATATGCTTTGCGGGTCTGCCGCAGCATACGCAGGTATCGGACAATTTTTCTTCGGTGAAGGGGATGCAGCGGGATTTTACGCCACCGGTCTCATCCTTGATCTGATCTTCACAAGCAGAATCACCACACCACATAGCCTTGATGAAGCCGGATTTATTGGCGGCGATATCAAGGAATTCTTCATGTGTACGGGCTTCAAACATACGTGCATTCAAGTTTTCCAACGCACGGGCATACAGATTGTCGTGAATCTGATCCAACAGATTCTGGATGGTTTCTTCCAACTGATCCAGCGGGGTGAAGGTCTTTTCACGGGTATCACGGCGCACAAGAACACACTGATTGTTTGCGATATCTTTCGGGCCGATCTCGAGGCGCAGCGGTACACCGCGCATCTCATATTCAGCGAATTTCCATCCCGGAGAATTGTCTGTAGCGTCCAATTTGACGCGGAATTTCTCGGAAAGACGCTCTTTCAGGCCTTCCGCAGCCTCCAGAACCCCTTCTTTATGCATCGCGACGGGGATGATCGCCACCTGGATCGGTGCGATACGCGGCGGTAAAACGAGACCGTTATCATCACCATGGACCATGATGACGCCGCCGATCATACGTGTGGAAACGCCCCAGGACGTCTGATGCGGATACTGCAGCGTATTATCGCGACCTGTGAAGGTGATATCGAAACTGCGGGCGAAACCATCACCAAAATAGTGGGACGTGCCGGCCTGCAGCGCGACGCCATTATGCATCATGGCTTCGACGGTATAGGTTGCCTCAGCACCAGCGAATTTCTCTTTTTCCGTCTTCTGGCCATCGATCACAGGGATCGCCAAAGCCTCTTCGAAGAACGCCTTATAGATCCCAAGCATTCTGAGGGTTTCTTCCTTAGCTTCTTCAGCAGTTTCATGCATGGTATGACCTTCCTGCCACAAGAATTCAGAATTGCGCAGGAACGGCCGTGTTGTCTTTTCCCAACGCATGACAGAACACCACTGATTGTATAATTTAGGAAGATCTCTGTAAGAATTGATCACTTTCGCGTAGTGTTCGCAGAAGAGGGTCTCGGAAGTAGGGCGGATGCACAGGCGTTCTGCCAGTTTTTCCTCGCCACCGTACGTGACCCAGGCGACTTCCGGCGCAAAGCCCTGTACATGATCTTTTTCCTTCTGCAGAAGGCTTTCCGGGATCAGAAGAGGCATATAAACATTTTCATGCCCCGTTTTCTTGAAACGCGCGTCCAGATCTTTCTGCATGTTTTCCCAGATCGCATAACCGTATGGGCGGAATACCATACAGCCTTTAACGCTGGTATAATCGATGAGTTCGGCTTTTTTGATAACGTCGGTGTACCATTTGGCGAAATCCACATCCATAGATGTGATTGCTTCGACCATTTTCTTTTGATCAGCCATTATAGTTACAGATCCTTTCCAAATTGATAAAAACAGCGTTCAGAAGGGGTTTTGCGGGATACCCCTTTC
>JAILDJ010000065.1 GCA_024689505.1 Clostridiales bacterium | reverse complement strand
TTCGGGGCCTGGGACCTGTTCGTTTCCCCGGATGTTATTGAATACAGTCTGATCCGGCAGACAAGTAAGGCGATCCTGTTCATCGCCGTACTGCAGGCGCTGATCGACCAGCTGCTCGTACCCGGGTGGGCCGGCTTCGTGATCCCGATCTCCGGTGCCGCCGCCCTGATCCTGACAGCGATCTTCTTCGCGATCGACGTCCACACACAGAAGCAGAATATGATGCCCATGATCTGGCTGATCCTGCTGTCGCTGCTGTTCTTCGGCGCCACATTCATCGGATGGCCGGAACTGAACTGGCCGATGATCGTCCTGGGGTCGGTGGCAGCGGTCCTGGCGGTCCTGGGCCTGATCCTTTTCCACAAAGAAGTCTGGCTGGAACTGAAAAAACGGTTCCATACACAATAAAAAACAAGGAGCCTGAAAAAACGAGAGCATCGTTTCTTCAGGCTCTTTCTCTGTTTCAGTCGATGGTTCTGCATGTTACTCAGTCACGGCGCCTTTGCCGAACTGGGTGTTATACAGTTCCGTATAGACGCCGCCGGCCTTCACGAGATCGCTGTGCTGGCCGCGTTCCACGATCTGGCCGTTCTGCACGACCAGGATCTCATCCGCCGCGAGGATGGTGGAAAGACGATGCGCGATGAGGATCGAAGTGCGCTCCTGGATCAAAGGGTCGATGGCTTCCTGGATCTTGCTTTCCGAAATGGAATCCAGGGCGGAGGTAGCTTCGTCGAAGATCAGCAGCGCGGGATCCTTCAGCAGCACGCGGGCGATGGAGATCCGCTGTTTTTCTCCGCCTGACAGTTTCAGGCCGCGGTTGCCGACCATCGTATCCAGACCGGTCTCCTGCGCGGCGATGAAATCGTAGATATTCGCCCGCTTGCAGGCATCGATCATCTCGGCCTCGGTCGCGTCGGGCTTCGCGTACAGGAGGTTGTCACGGATCGACCCGTTGAAGAGGTAGGTCTCCTGCGAGACCACACCGATATGCGAGCGCAGGAAGTTCAGATCCAGCCGGCGGACATCGATGCCGTCAAAGAGGACGGCGCCGGCATCCACATCGTACAGGCGGGGGATCAGGTTGATGATCGTGCTTTTGCCGGAGCCGGAGGGCCCGACGATGGCGATACTATGGCCGCTCTTGAGTTCGAAACTGACATGCTGCAGGATCGGCCGCTCCTTATCATACGAGAAAGAAACATCCTTGAAAGTGACCTGCCCGGTCGCGCGGGTCAGCACCAGTGCGTTCGGGGCGTTTTCGATCTCCACCGGCAGATCCAGATAATCGAAGATGCGGGTGAAGAGCGCCATCGACCGGATCCAGTCCACCTGGACGTTCAGCAGGCTGTTGACCGGCCCGTACAAACGGCCCAGCAGCGCCACCAGAACGGTGATGTCACCGACGGTGAGGGAACTGTTATACTTCATCATCAGGATGCCGCCCACCAGGTAGAGCAGCATCGGCCCGATGCTGGTGACCGTGCTCAGGACGACAAAGAACCAGCGGCCGGCCATGCTTTCCCGGATGTGCAGCTTGATCATCCGGCGGTTCACATTTTCATAACGGGTATATTCCTGCTCCTCCTTGCCGAAGAGCTTGACCAGCAGCTGCCCGCTGACGGACAGGGTCTCGTTCAGGATCCCGTTGATCTCGTCGTTGCACTCCTGGGCCTCCCGGGTCAGCATCCAGCGGGTCTTGCCGGCGCGTCGGGTCGGGATCACGAACAAGGGCGTCACCGCGATGCCGATCAAGGCCAGCAGCCAGTTTTTCTGGAACATGGCGATGACGGCGATGACCAAAGTGATGGAGTTCGACAGGATGCTGGCGAAGGTACCGGTCACAACACGCTCCACACCATCGATATCGCTGGTCATGCGGGTGATGATGTCCCCCTGGTTGTTGGTCGTGAAGAAGTGCTGGCTCATCTTCTGCAGGTGGCGGAACATGTTGTTGCGCATATCGAAGGTGATATGCTGGGCGATCCATGTGTTGATATAGTTCTGTCCGACACCGATCAGGTTGGAGGCCAGGGTCACGCCCAGAGACAGCAGGATGAAATAGATGAGTTTGCTAAGGCTCCTTCCGATCAGGCCTTCATCGATGATCTTACCCGTCAGGACCGACGGCAGGATGGAGAAGGCGGAGGACGCCACCAGGCAGACAAGGACCAGAAGCAGCTGCTTCCAGTAGGGTTTCAGATAAGAGAATACACGCATCAGCAAGGCCTTGGTTACGCGTGGAGCCTGCTGTTTTTCTTCGTCAGTCATGAACTGACTTCCACGGGGACCACCTCCGGGCGGCATGGACAACACCCCTTTCAGGTAAAACTTGCAAACATTGTATCATAGGTAAAATATAGATACAAGGACCTGCCTTGCAAGTGGTTACAGGATATGGTAAGATACGAAAAGCTTTACAGAAAGGAATCCAAACATGATCAATTTCAAAGATATGCCGTATGAGCGGCCGGACCTGGAAGCATTGAAGCAGGAAGCGAAAGACTTTACCGAAGCCTTCCGCGCCGCGTCCACCTATGAAGAGGCCAGGAAGGTCTTCCTGCAGCGGGAAGTCTCGGAGAAGCACCTTTCCACATTGATGAATCTGGCGATGATCCGCCATTCCATCGATACCCGCGACACTTTTTATGATGCAGAAAATGATTTCTGGAACCAGGCAGGACCGGAACTGCAGGAATATGAACAGGCCTGGCTCGATGCCATGCTGAGTTCTCCCTTCCGGGCGGACTTCGCCGCGGAGTATGGTGATATCATGTTCCTGAATGCGGAGATCGAACGCAAAGCATTCTCTCCTGAGATCATTGAAGAGATGCAGCAAGAGAACGACCTGACCACCAAATACGGCAAGCTGCTGGCTTCCGCCCAGATCCCCTTTGAGTCTGGTGTTTATACATTATCTCAGATGACACCTTTCAAGACCGATGCGGACGATGCTCGCCGCCTGGCCGCGTGGAAAGCGGAAGGACAGTGGTACAAAGATCACCAGGCGGAACTGGACGAGATCTACGACCGGCTGGTCCATCTGCGGGACACCATGGGCCGCAAACTGGGCTACGATGGCTATACGCAGCTGGGCTACTACCGCATGCAGCGCAACTGCTACGACAAGACGGACGTGGAGCGGTTCCGTGAAGCCGTGCGCACCTATCTGGTGCCGATCGCAGACAAGGTCTACCAGCAGCAGGCGAAGCGTCTGGGCCTTTCGTATCCTATGAATTTCGCGGACAACGCCTTGCAGTTCCGCTCCGGCAATCCGCGTCCGCAGGGCGGTGCTGAAGACACGCTGAAAGCCGGCGAGGTCTTCTATGATGCACTGTCACCTGAGACCGGTGCTTTCTTCCATATGATGCGGGATTACGGTTTGATGGATGTCTTAAGCACCGAAGGCAAAGAGGGCGGCGGCTACTGCACCGGCATCGAGGACTATGGTGTACCTTTCATCTTCGCCAACTTCAACGGCACCGCGGGCGACGTTGAAGTCGTGACGCATGAAGCCGGACATGCTTTTGCCATGTACACCAATGCGGATCGTATCCCCATTTCCACGATCTGGCCGGGCATGGAGGCCTGCGAGGTCCATTCCATGTCCATGGAATTCTTCGCGGAGCCCTGGGCGGAGGACTTCTTCGGCAAGGATGCACGTAAGTTCCGCTACAGCCACCTGGCAGGTGCGCTTACCTTTATCCCTTATGGCACCATGGTGGATCATTTCCAGCATATCGTATATGAAAAGCCGGACATGACCCCGCGTGAGCGTCACGATACCTGGAAAGAGCTCCTGGGTGTGTATATGCCTTGGGTCCGCCTGGACGACATCCCCTTCTATGGCGATGGCGAAGGTTGGCAGCGGCAGATGCATATCTATGGCAGCCCCTTCTATTATATCGATTATTGCCTGGCGCAAACCGTGTCTCTGCAGTTCTGGGCATTGATCCAGCAGGATCAGCCCAAGGCCTGGGAACGCTACATGGCCTATACGAAGCAGGGCGGCAGCGTCACGTTCAAGGAGCTCCTGGCGAATGCCGGTCTGACCAGCCCGTTCGATCCAGAGTGTCTGAAGACGGTCTGTGAAGCGGCTGACCGTTTCCTGGACGCGTACGATATGACCGGGATCGCATGATGAAATTTGTGATGTTTCCACAGAATTTGTGTGGAAACATCACTTTTTTTGTGGATAAGTGTTGACTAGCAGTAGTTTCTATGGGATAATTGTCCTTGTAATAGGGACGGATGCAATAGGTATGTCCGCCATAAGCGAACAACCGTGCATGGGAAAGAGGCTGGAACATGAATCAAAGATTAATGTATGCTTTGGTCAAGGCGGAGGCAGCTCCGGGCTTGACTTTGATGCAGGTACCGGAGCCGGAAGTCGGCCCGAACGATGTCAAGATCAAGATCCACAAAACGTCCATCTGTGGCACGGATCTGCATATTTATAACTGGGACGAATGGTCGCAGAAGACCATCGTGCCGGGTACGATCATCGGCCATGAATATTGCGGCGAGATTGTGGAGATCGGAGACGCGGTCACGGAATATCAGGTCGGACAGATCGTCACCGGTGAGGGGCATATCACTTGCGGGGTATGCCGGAATTGTCGAGAAGGGCGCAAACACTTGTGCCGCAATGCGAGGGGTGTCGGCGTCAATCGCAATGGCGCGTTTGCAGAATACCTGGTCATTCCGAAGGACAATGTGGTTCCGGTGACTATCACAGATACTATCACGGAAGATATGGTCTCTTCTTTCGATCCGCTGGGCAATGCAGTGCACACTGCCTTGACCTACGATATGGTCGGCGAGGACGTGCTGATCACCGGATGCGGTGCGATCGGGATGATGGCCGCAGCGATCGCACATCACGTCGGTGCCCGCCGTGTCGTTGTGACCGACGTCAATGATTACCGCCTGAACCTTTGCAAGGAGATCACGCCGGAGGTCTACACGGTCAATGTATCCAGGGAAAAACTGGAAGACACAATGAAAGCTATCGGCATGAAGGAGGGTTTCGATGTTGGCCTTGAGATGAGCGGCAATGGCTCCGCCTTCGCATCGATGATCGATACCATGAATAACGGCGGCAACATCGCTGTGCTTGGCATCCACGCCAAACAACCGCCTGTTGACTGGCAAAAGATCGTCTGGAACGGGCTTACGATCCGGGGCATCTACGGGCGCAAGGTCTTCAACACATGGCACAAGATGAGTTATATGCTGGAAAGCGGTCTGGATGTAAGAAAAGTCCAGACCCATCGCTTTGATTTCCGCGACTACGAGAAAGGCTTCGCGGTCATGAATAGCGGCAATTCCGGTAAAGTCGTGTTGGACTGGACAAGCGTGCCTTCACAAAACTGAACACATAGAATACTAAAGGATTGCGGCAGATCGTCTGCGGCGATTTCGGATCACAAGAAGGAGAAAAACTATGAAATCTGCATATCAATACTTTACCGGGACACTGGAGCAACTGAAGGCTGACGGCTTGTACAAGAATGAGCGGATCATCACCACGCCGCAGCAGAGCCACATCGATACCACAGCAGCGAAGAACGTGATCAATATGTGCGCGAATAATTATCTGGGACTGTCCAACAGCGAGCGGTTGAAGGAGGCGGCCCGGAAGAGTTACGATACCTGGGGATATGGCCTGTCGTCCGTGCGATTTATCTGCGGTACGCAGCAGCTGCACAAGGATCTGGAAGCTAAGATCAGTGCTTTTCTTGGCACAGATGATACGATCCTGTACAGTTCCTGCTTTGATGCCAACGGAGGTCTGTTCGAGACCTTGCTGGGGCCGGAGGATGCGATCATTTCCGATGAACTGAACCATGCCAGCATCATCGATGGCGTCCGTCTGTGCAAAGCACAGCGGTTCCGTTACAAGAACAACGACATGGAAGATCTCCGCCGCTGCCTGGAAGAAGCGAAGAACGCACGCATCAGGATGATCGCTACCGATGGGGTCTTCTCTATGGACGGGATCATTGCGGATCTGAAGAGCATCTGCGATCTGGCGGATGAATATGACGCGTTGGTCATGGTGGACGACAGCCATGCGGTCGGATTCATGGGTGAACATGGTAAGGGAACCGCAGAGGCCTGCGGTGTGGAAGGCCGGGTCGATGTCATCACCGGCACGTTAGGCAAAGCGCTGGGCGGCGCTTCCGGTGGATACACCAGCGGCCGCCAGGAGATCATCGATATGCTGCGGCAGAAGAGCCGGCCATATCTGTTCTCCAATACACTGGCGCCAGCCATAGCCGCTGCAGCGTATGAAACCTTTACTATGCTGCAGGAAAGCACGGAACTTCGGGATAAAGTCCATGAGAACACCGCCTACTTCCGGGCAAAGATCCGTGAAGTCGGATTCGATATCATCGAAAGCACGCATCCCATCGTGGCGATCATGTTTTATGACGCCCATGTTGCCGGCAAGGTCGCGGAAAAGATGTTGGAAAAAGGAGTCTATGTAACCGGTTTTGTTTATCCGGTCGTACCCAAGGGGAAGGCACGCATCCGTGTGCAGATCTCTGCGGGACACACTAAGGAAGACCTGGATTACGTCGTCCGGTGCTTCCGTGAAGTGAAGGAAGAATTGGGAATTTAAGCTTGCAGAGCACCTCCGTTTGGTTTATAGTGAGACCAATAGGAGGTGCACTTGTGTTTTCAGCACATTGTGAACAAACAATACTTGAGACACAAGAAAACTCGCCTCCGGCGATTTCGAAGTGACAGGAGAAGTAAAGATGCTGTACAAAGATTTTGGAAAAACCGGTTTCAAAGCTTCAGCCATCGCACTGGGGACCTGGGGCATAGGCGGCGCCGGATGGGATACCTATGAAGATGCGGTCAAACTCGATGCGATCGTGGCCGCGGTCGAGCAGGGGATCAACCTGATCGATACGGCCCCTGCCTATAACGCAGGTGCTGCGGAACGTTTGGTCGGTAAAGCACTTGAACAAAACGGCCTTAGAAATAAAGTCTTCCTGACAACGAAAACGGGCAACGAATTCATCGACGGTAAATATGTACGTAATGGCCGTCCGGAGCGGATCCTGTCGCTGTGCGATGAATCCCTGGAACGCCTGCGGACCGATGTGATCGATCTGCTGCTGGTACATTGGCCGGATCCGAACGTGCCTTTCAACGAGACGTTCGCAGCACTCGTACAGCTGAAGGAAGAGGGCAAAGTACGTCACATCGGCGTCTCCAATTTCAGTCAGGCGCAGATGGAAGAAGCGTCCCAGTATTGTGAGATCGAAGCCTATCAGCCGCAATATTCGATGGTTTCGCGCAAGAGCGAAGAACTCTGTCGTTGGGCTGCGGAACAGGGTATGGGTGTGATGGCATACGGTGCTTTGGGCGGCGGCATCCTGACCGGTCGTTATCGGACTGTCCAGGAATTCGCCCCAATGGACAGCCGCAACCGTTTTTATCCCTTCTTCAAGGAACCCCTGTTCTCACAGGTCATGGGATTAGTGCAGGTCATGGACAAGATCGCCGCGGCACATGAGGCGACACCTGCGCAGGTAGCTCTGCAATGGACCGCGGCCCGGAGCTTTGTTTCCACTTGCTTGGTCGGCGCGCAGACGCGTGACAAGGTGGAGGACAATACGAAAGCGTTCGATTGGAGCCTGACTGAAGAAGAGATCCGGATCCTGGATCAGGCTGTGGAGGAGATCCAACTATGAAGATCACGTTTATCGGTTCCAGCCATGGAGTGCCGGAAGGTGACCGTCGCTGCGCCTGCACGATGATCGAAGTCGAAGACCGCAGATATTTCATCGACATGGGCACCCAGGTGATCGAGGACGTCCGCCGCAGGCACATTCCGGAAGAGAGCATCAAAGGTGTGTTCATCACCCATATGCATGGGGATCACACGAATGGGCTCGTCTCTTTTGTGGATCTGATCAGCTGGTATTTCAAGACCTGTTTTCCGCGCGTCGTCGTACCGGAGCAGATGGCAGTCGAGGTGCTGAAAGCATGGCTGATGGTCAACCACAACCATCTGCGGGAGGACATCGAGTTCCAGGTGACTCAGGAGGGCATGATCTACAATGATGGTGTGCTGAAGGTGACGGCCTTCAAAACGAAACACATCGATCCGTCTTACGCGTATCTCGTGGAAGCAGAGGGAAAACGTGTGTTGTTCACCGGGGACCTGAAAGGGCCGCAGATCGACTTCCCGCTGGAGGCACTTAAGGATCCGGTCGATCTCGTGATCGCGGAAGCGGCACATTTTTCACCGGTCGAATATCTGCCGATCATGAAAGAGCAAGAGATCGGCAGATGGATCATCAATCATTATCAACCCCGAAAGGTGCCGGAGGTCTGGACGCTGAAACAGCAGGCACAGATCCCGGTGGAACTGGCTATGGATGAGATGGAGGTCGAATTATGAGACAGAATCATGAGATCACTGCGCAGGGTCCGCTGCTGAACGCAGAGGGCAACCTGCGGGAGCCGGGATGGGCCAGACATCTGCTGCCGGAATACCGTCGGGAAGATATCAAAGCACCTAAGTTCCGTATCAAGGAATGGGACTATTATCTGGTCGTGGGGGATGATTTCGCCGTGGCGTTCACCATCTCAGACGATGGCTACATTGGCCTGCAATCCGTTTCGTTGCTGGAACTGGGAGAAAGACCTTGGGAACATACGGAGACCATCCTCAACGTCCTGCCTATGGGCAAACTCAAACTGCCTTCCTCATCGGAAAGCGGCGTCACGGAGTATAAGGACAAGCGCCTGCACATGAAGTTCGAAGTGCAGGAGGATGCAAGCCGACGCATCCGCTGCAAATTCCTGGATTTCTATCAGAAGAAACCGTTCCATTGTGACATCATGCTCGCACCGCCTCCGGCGCCAGCGGAGTCCATGGTCATCGCGACGCCTTGGGACAAGGACAAACATTTTTACTATAACCAGAAGATCCTGGGGATGCGGGCGTCCGGCTGGGTGGAATGGAACGGAAAACGGTACCGTTTCGACCCGATGCGCAATTTCGGTACACTGGACTGGGGCCGCGGAGTCTGGACCTATGACAACACATGGTTCTGGGGTGCGGGCAACTGCGACCTGAACGGTCATGCCTTCGGTTTCAACATCGGCTATGGCTTCGGCAACACCGGGGCCGCTTCAGAGAACGTGTTGTTCTACGATGGCAAGGTGCACAAACTGGAAGACGTCACCTTCCACCTGCCAGCTTCCGGCAATTATACGGATCCGTGGACCTTCTCATCCTCCGATGGGCGGTTCGAAATGGAGTTCATCCCCATCCTGGACCGGGCGGCCGAGCTGGATTTCAAGGTGCTGGTGTCCGATCAGCATCAGGTCTTCGGACGGATGAACGGCCGGGCCATTTTGGACGATGGTACGGAACTCGAGATCCGGGACGTACTGTGCTTTGCGGAGCAGGTCCACAACCGGTACTGAAAATTTACGAGGTACCCCTTGACATTTGCGCAGAATTTGATATAATACCTCCGACAAATGATAAAAGGGAGTAGCTGCCCGGGTCACCGGGGCTGAGACCGTCAACCGGCATCATGGATGCCCGTATCAGATCAAACAGCAAGACTTTTATCAGAACCCAAGGTTTCTGATAAAAGTCTTTTCTTTATCAGGAACCTGGAAAAGGAAAGGACACAGTACTATGAAAAAAGCATCTTCCAAAATCATGACCGCGTTGTTCATCATCGTCGCGCTGCTGATCGTGGTATCACAGTCGGTGGTCGTCATCCCGACGGGTTATTCCGGCGTCAAGACCACCTTCGGCCAGATCCACGAGAGGACCGTGCCGAACGGCATCAATTTCAAGATCCCGTTCATCCAGTCCGTGGAAAAGGTCAACAACAAGCAGCAGGATATCGAGTTCGACGACAAGGTCTGGTCCGAGACCAAGGCCCGTACCGCGGTCTACTTCGAGAACGTGACGGTCACCTACCGTATCAATCCGGAGAAATCCGCCTGGGTGTATGCCAATGTCTCCAGCTACCGTGAGAACCTGGTGACCGAGAATCTGGTAGCCTCCGCCATCAAGAGCACCAGTAAGGAACTGACCGATATCGATGTGACCAACCGTTCCATCATCGAGCCCAGAGCCATGGAGAACATCCAGAAAGCGCTGGATGAGAAGTATGGTGAGAACGTCGTCATGGTGAACAAAGTCGTCATCAACAATGCGGATTTCGATGAGAGCTACAACCAGGCCATCGCCAGCAAGCAGAAGGCGACGCTGGAAGCCGAGCAGCAGGCCATCGAGAACCAGAAGGCCATCGATAAAGCGCTGGCGGACGCCGAGGTCAAGAAGACGCAGGCTGAGGCGGAGGCGGAAGCCGAGCGGATCCGTGCACAGGGTCAGGCCGATGCCAACCGCACACTGCAGGAGTCATTGTCCAAGGAAGTTCTGGAGTATGAGAAACTGCAGAAATGGGATGGTGCCCTGCCGAAGTTCGTGGGCGACGGCAACACCGGCATCATGATCGGCCTGGACGATGTCGAAGCCGAAGAAACGCCGGCCACGCCGGTCGTACCTTCCGAAACTAACAATTAATCTTGCGAAAAACCTCCAAACGGTATACAATACCGGATTGGAGGTTTTTTCTTATGGGATATGAATTTACATCCCGCATCCGCTACAGCGAGTGCGGTCAGAATGAAGTTTTGACATATGATCATCTGGCGGATTATTTTCAGGACTGCACGGTCTTTCACGATGCTTCCGTCGGGATGGGCATGCAGTACTGGGCCGACAAGGAGACGATGTGGGTCCTGACAGCCTGGAAGATCCTGGTGTTCGACCGGCCTGCCTGCGGGGACCTGGTCACCATCCATACGGACGCGATCGATTGCAAGGGCTTCCGCGGCCTGCGTAACTTCACGCTGCGCAGTGAGGAGGGGAGGATGCTTGCCGCCGCGCATACTAAGTGGGCTCTGCTGAGCACCGTCAATGGTCGGCCGGTGCGCATCCTGCCAGAGGAGACGGAGGCCTATGGCCGTACAGTCCCTCTGCCCATCGAGGAAGAGAAGGACCGGATCACGGTGCCCGAGGATGCCGCAAGAGGCGAGGCCATCGAGGTCATGCCCTATTATCTGGACAGCAATCACCATGTGAACAACGCGCAGTATATCCGGCTGATCCAGGACCTGATCCCGGAGGACTTCATCATCCGGACGCTCCGGGTCTCCTATCATAGGTCCGCGACGCTGGGCGACGTCATGTATCCCAGGATCGCATGCATGGACCATGCGGTGGTAGGCACGCTGGAGACTGCCGACGGCGAGCCCTACGTCATCTTCGATTTCAAAGACTGTTTCTCAGAGACGGACAAAAAGGTCGGATTTTTGTAATATAATCTTCAATTGACAAACAATAGTGCCTGTGCTATAGTTTTGCAGGTTAAAATATTATCATTTTGGAGATCATATGGAAGCAATGTTGTTTGGAGCCGGTTCGCATCTGGGAGTACACATGGACGGAGCGGCGTATGGAGCGGAGCACCTGACGCGGGATCTGCCGGGGCTGGAGCGCCGCCTGCTGATGCAGGACCTGACCATCGTCAAAAGCCATGATCCGCTGGATCTGCGCAAGAACGAAGCGGCTGTGAATGCCTATAACGAGCGTATGTACCGGACCATCCTGCCGGAGGTTGAAGCGGGGCGGTTCCCCATTCTGCTGGGCGGAGATCATTCCGTCGCCATCGCCTCAGCCTTGGCCAGCCAGAAGATCCAGGGGCCCCTCGGGATCATCTGGATCGATGCGCATACGGATTTCAATACATTTGATACTACGGAGACCGGCAACATCCACGGCCTGCCGCTGGCAGCCATCACCGGATATGATTGTGCGGCCTTGAGGACCTTCCATCTGGCCAGTCCGATCCACGTGCAGCGTGCGGTCGTCGTAGGTGCCCGCGCGGTGGATGATGACGAGTGGACGAATATTTACGATGCCGGACTGACAGTTTTTACGACGGACGACATCAAAGAGCAGGGCGTCGAAGCCATCATGGAACAGGCCTACCGCATCGCGGGTGAGGGAACGAACGGCATCCACGTGAGCTATGACCTGGACGTGATCGATCCGGTGGCCGCGCCTGGCGTGTCGGTGCCGGAAGTGGACGGCATTTCCGAAGCGGATGCGTACAGTATCTGCCGCTACATCACGGAACATATCGACCCGGTCCGTTCCTTTGATCTGGTCGAACTCAACCCCTTGCGCGATATCGACGGAAAGACCGAGACCATCGCAGCCCGCATCCTGCGCGAAGTCGCGGAAGCGGTACAAGAGAACAAGTAAAGGTACTTCACGAGGAAGTACCTTTTTTCATTGTATGTACGATTGACCCTGCTGGACGGGAATGCTATAATCATCCCCAAATCAGTTTTTCAGGAAAAGGCAGAAACGATATGAAAGCAGTATTTTATCATGGCCGGGTCTATACCGGTGGGAACGAGCTGCAGCAGGCCTTCCTCGTGGAAGATGGGATATTCCGGGCCGTAGGGACGGATGAGGAGATCCTTGCGCTTAAGGACGAGGAGACCGTGTGTACAGATCTGGAGGGGCGTTTCGTATGCCCCGGATTCAACGATTCTCACATGCACCTGCTGGGGTATGGACGGTTCCTGAGCATCGCACCGCTCCATCAGCATACGAGCAGCCTGGCAGGGATGCTGGATTTTATGCGCACGTACGCAAAAGAGCATCCACCGCGGGATGGACAATGGCTTCTGGGCCGGGGATGGAACCAGGATTATTTCACCGACGTGCAGCGGATGCCGGACCGGACGGATCTGGATTCGATCTCGACCGCGTACCCTATCATGGTGACACGCGCCTGTGGGCATGCCTGTGTCATCAATTCCCGCGCTTTGGAGCTGGTGGGTATCACCGCCGAGACCCGGTCTCCGGAGGGCGGCGCCATCGGTATGGAGAACGGGCAGCCGGACGGCCGCTTATTTGACAATGCCATTGAACTGGTCAGCCCGCACATTCCAAGTCCGTCCCAGGAAGAATTGATGGAGATGATCCGCCGCGCCTGCCATACGCTGAACACATATGGTATCACAAGTGTGCAAAGTGATGATTATGGGGTTTTCGCGGGCGTCTCTTATGAAGCGGTCAATGCCGCCTATCGTGCGTTGGAGGAGCGGCATGAGCTGACGGTGCGGGTCTATGAGCAGGCGAATTTCGTGGATCCGGAAGGGCTGAGGGACTTCGTCGAAGCGGGCAACGTGACCGGTGTAGGTACCGATATGTTTCGGATCGGACCGTTGAAGATCGTGGATGATGGTTCTTTGGGCAGCCGCACGGCGCATCTGTCCCGTCCCTATGCCGATCAGCCGGATACCTGCGGGTTTTCACTGCTGAGCCCTGCGGAGCTGGAACAGTTGATCTCCTATGCCAACGCACATGGTATGCAGGTCGCGGTCCATGCGATCGGCGACGCCTGTCTGGATGAAGTGCTGGACGCTATCGAAAAAGCGCTGGCGGAGCACCCGCGCAAAGATCATCGTCATGGGATCGTGCACTGTCAGATCTCCCGGGCCGACCAGCTGCAGCGGATCCGCGATCTGGGGCTGCACGTCTATGCCCAGTCCATCTTCCTGGATTATGACAATCATATTGTCGAAGACAGGGTCGGGCTGGAGATGGCTTCCACCAGCTATTCCTGGAAGACCTTGATGCAAAGCGGTGTGTCGGTCTCCAATGGATCCGACTGCCCGGTGGAGATCCCGGACGTGATAAAGGGCATCGAATGCGCAGTGACCCGTACATCCATGGACGGCACCGGTCCATACCTCCCGCAGGAAGCCTTCACGGTGCAGGAGGCGCTGGACAGCTTCACCATCCGCAGTGCTGAGGCCAGTTTCGAGGAGCAGTGGAAGGGCCGTATCGCGCCTGGATATGCGGCGGATTTCGTTGTGCTGGGGCAGGATCCTTTCGAGGTGGACGTCAAGGCCTTGCACGATGTGTCCGTGGAGTCCTGCTGGCTGGGTGGACGGCGCGTGTAAAGATAAAAAAAGCTGTGAAAACGAGTCATCGTTGTTCACAGCTGTTTTTGTTGTTCGGTTTTTACTGCACCTTGCATTTTACGTCAAAACCTGAAGTGCAGGACAGACTCAGTTTGTAGGTCCCTCTTGAAAGTTTCACCGGCAGGTCCTGCTTGTGGAAGCTGGTCTCGGTCACCTCGTAGACCGCCGTACCGGATGCATCCATGACCTTGATGGTCGCGGGTTCCGGGGCTTCGATGTCCAGATCCAGGTAGTACCGGTCCGGGTAATGGATCTTGAACTCGAGCCACTGGTTGTCTACGATCGGCTGATCGATGGATGCGGCGTTCTGCTCGGTGTATAGATCAGGACGCAGATCTGACAGAGCGATGCTGCCAAAAGCGCCCAGTAGGATCACGATGAAGAATATAGTCAAGAAGAGACTGTCTCCGTGACGGCTGCGGTTGGACCCGGGCTTGCGCATGATGGACCAGCCCCGCAGCAGGACGACCGATTCGATGGCGAAGGTCAGGACCTGGATCAGCGACGGAAGGTTCGGCTGCCGGATCAGTTTGATGCAGTAGAGCACGGCAAAAAGTGCCAGTGCGATGCCGATCCCCAGCGCTATACGCGCCCAGCGGTTGTTCATCTCATGCAGGGACTCGCGGTCTGTGAAGATCTCGTAGGCTTCTTCCGGCAGGGTGGGATCGTACAGCTTGCGGAAATAATGCCAGCCATTGAAGGTAGAGTTGATATACTCCCAGCCCTGTTCGCGGAACGTCTCGATATAACGGCCCATATCCTCGATCTTGCGGAAATCCATTTGATACCGGTACTGGATGCCTGGGTTTTTTACGAACCGGCTGTGGAAGCAGCCGCCTTTGACCAACTGCCAGCCTTGTGCGGACGCCTTGTTCAGATCTTCGATCTCTTTTTCATAATTCCATGCGGAATAGATCTTGCAAGAATTCTTATATTGTGCTCCCATGGTCAAACCTCCTCTGCGTTTTTGAGCATCCGGCGGAGTCTTGCGATCTCCTGGTACAGAACATCGCGGCCGGAATCGGTCAACTGGTACAGCCTGCGGCGTTCAAAGCCGGGCTCATCGGACATGATCTCGCGGATCCATCCTTTTTTCATCATGTTGCTGGTGGCGCCGTACATGGTCCCGGAACCGATGGTCACGTCGCCTTCGGAAAGAGCCTCTGTCATCTGCATGATGCCGTAGCCGTGATTGGCGCCTTTGGCCAGACAAAGCAGGATGTAGTAATAGCTTTCCGACAATGGTTCGTTCTTTTTCATTTATATCGCCTCCCGATATGTCGTGTGTCGACTATATCGTAGCACGACATATATCGTTTGTCAACATATTTTTTAAAATTTTGCTAAAAAATAAAACGGCCCTCTTTTCAGAGGTGCCGTTTCGTTTTTCACAGTACTTTTGCCAGGAAGCTCTGCAGACGCTCGGTCTGCGGATGATTGAAGATCTGATCCGGCGTTCCTTCCTCGGCGATCACACCGCCGTCCAGGAAGAGGACCCGGTTGGAAACTTCGCGGGCGAAACCCATCTCGTGGGTGACCACCACCATGGTCATGCCCTCGCGGGCCAGTTCTTTCATAACGTCCAGGACTTCACCGACCATTTCCGGATCCAGCGCGCTGGTGGGCTCATCGAACAGCATGACGTCGGGCTCCATGCAGAGTGCCCGCACGATGGCCACACGTTGCTTCTGGCCGCCGGAGAGCTGGTTGGGGTAGGCCGCCGCGCGGTCCTTCAGTCCGACACGATCCAAAAGCTCCAACGCTTTTTTCTCGGCTTCTGGTTTTGTCATTTTCTTCAGCAGGACCGGAGCGCAGGTCATGTTGTCCAGCACGGTCATATGTGGGAAGAGGTTGAACTGCTGAAAGACCATGCCCATCTTCTGCCGGTGCAGATCCAAGTCGATCTTTTTGGAAGTCAGGTCGTCACCCTCGAAGATGATCTGGCCGCCGGTGGGGCGTTCCAGCATGTTCAGGCAGCGCAGGAACGTGGATTTTCCGGAACCGGAGGGCCCGATGACGCAGATGACGTCGCCTTTGTTGATCTCCACGTTGACGCCCTTCAGGACATGGGTGTCTTCTTCAAAATGCTTTTGCAGGTTTTTAACGCTTATCACTCTTGGACAACCTCCTTTCCAGAACTTTCTGCAGCTGCGAGAACAGGATGACCAGCACCAGGTAGGTCAGTGCGACGCACAGCAGGGGATTGACAGCATCGTAGGTGTTGTTGCGGATCAGGTTGCCCGCACGAGTCAGGTCCACGATGGCCACATAACCGGCGACGGAGGTTTCCTTCAGCAGCGCGATGAATTCATTGCCGATGGCGGGCAAGATATAGCGGATCGCCTGCGGGAAGATGATCTTCCGCATGGTCTGCAGCTTGGACAGGCCTAAACTGCGGCCGGCTTCCATCTGGCCCCGGTCCACCGCGTTGATGCCGCTGCGGATGAGCTCCGCCATGTAGGCGCCGGAGTTGATACCGAAGGTCAGGATGGCCACGGTGATCCCATTGGCCGATGCCATGATGACAAAGAAAAAGATCAGCAGCAGCACGACGACCGGGATACCACGGATCACGGTGACGTACACGTCGCAAAGGGCGGCCAGCGGTTTCAGTGAACGGTTGTCCTCGGCGAAGTATTTGATGACTGCGATCAGCGCACCGATCGCGATACCGATGACCAACGCGCCAAGGGTGATGATCATGGTATTCTTAAGACCTGTGATCAACAGTGGATATAGGTCTGTAGCAATAAAAGTGTCGTATAGTTTGTCAAACCACGCACTCATGAAGCAGAATCTCCCTTCAAACATAAACTTTCAGAAGTATAGCAAAAAACGGGATGCGTTGCAAGCGGCGCATCCCATTTCCTATAAGGCTTTTTTACTTGGTCGGAGCGGTGTACGGTGCGTTGTACTTTTCGAACAGAGCGGCGACGGTGCCGTCTTCTACCAGACCGTTGACGATCTCATTGATCTTGGCGACCAGTTCATCGCTGCCTTTCATGAAAGCGAAGGCGTAGGGTTCGGTGGTCATGGCTTCGTCCAGGATGATGAGCTGTTCACCATTCTCGGCATTATATGCGGTGACCATCTCAGCGGCGGTCAGATCATCGATGACCCAGGCATCGACCTTGCCGGTGGTCAGAGCCAGTTCAGCGTCAGAGTTGGCGGCGAAAGCATCAACAGTGTAGCCGTTGTCCATGCAGAACTGCTCAGCCGTGGTACCGGTCTGTACGGAGATCTTCTTGCCTTCCAGGTCAGCCTTGGATTTGATCGGGCTGTCCGCGGTGACGACGATGGCCTGTGCGGCCAGGCAGTACGGATCGGTGAAGAGAGTGTTCTTCTTACGTTTTTCAGTGACGGAGATACCGGACATACCGACGTCATATTTACCGCTCTGCACACCAGGCAGTACGGATTCGAAATCGACCTGCGCCAGTTCCATCTCTACACCAAGTTCCTGGCAGACCATTTCCAGGATCTCGACTTCGATACCGACGACAGAACCATCGTTCTGCAATTCTTCAAACGGCGGGAAGTCCGGGCTGGTCGCGATGACGAGCTTGCCGGCCTTCTGGATGTCCGCGATCGTTTTACCTTTCTTGCCGCAGCCGGTGACTACAGTAGCCAGGATCATGACGGCGATCAGGATGCTAACAAGTTTTTTCATTATAAATTCCTCCCAAATGTCGAACAATGTGAATAAAAATTCAAAATTGCGCGAATATGCAAAAATTATACGAGTGTGATGCAGAAAAGTCAACGGTAATATGCAACAAAAAAGGTTGTGTTTCAAAGGAAAGGTTGGTATAATCGAACAGAAGTATAGTTTTAGTATAGGAAAAAGGGGAATATACACGTGCTTAAGTTTATCCTCGCGCTTTGCGCGGGCAAATGTATCAGTGCCGCCATCCATATTCTGGGACCGATCCTGCACAAAAACGGTACGCATCTGCCGGGCAATATCGCTCTGAAGATCGATCCGCTGTTTTTGAAGCATATCGGAAAACCGAAGACCATCGTCGCGGTGACCGGGACCAACGGCAAGACTACGACCAACAACCTGATCATCGATGCGCTCGAGAAGAACGGATATAAAGTCCTGAGCAACCGTTACGGGTCCAACGTCAATTCCGGCATCGCCACGGCGCTGCTGCAGGGCGTCAACCTGTTCAACCGGTCGAAATTCAAGCTGGGCGTCCTGGAAGTGGACGAGCGCAGTTCTTTGCGTGTCTACAAATATGTGCATCCCGATTACGTGGTCGTCACGAACCTGATGCGGGATTCCTTGATGCGCAACGCCCATCCGCAGTATATTTTCGACATCATCGAGCAGTCTCTGCCGGATGATTGCACTATGATCCTCAATGCGGACGATCTTCTGAGCAACCGCCTGAAGCTGAACAATGAGCGGGTCTACTACGGGATCGGCCATCAGCCGGGGGACAGTGCGGAAGCCCGCAACCTCATCAACGATGTGCAGATCTGCCCGCGCTGCCACAGCAAGCTGCAGTATCATGTGCTGCGATACAACTCCATAGGACGGGCTGTATGCCCGCATTGTGGCCTGACATCGCCGGAAGCCGATGTCTGTACGATGGACATCGACTACGAAAACCGGGTGCTGACCATGAAGGTCAGCCAGGCGCCGGTGGAGTTCCCGATGATCTCCGACAGCACCTTCAATATCTACAATGAAACGGCGGCCGTAGCCCTGTTGGATCAGCTGGGTCTGAGCCACGACAAGATCGCGGAAGCGTTTTCCACCATGAAGGTGGTCAGATCCCGGTACCGGGAGGACAAGGTACGGGGCATCCGCATCCTTTCTACCATGACCAAGGGTTGGATCGCGCCAGCCTGTTCCGCAGTGTTCGACTATGTCAGCAAACTGCCGGGCGAGAAGGAACTGATATTGTATCTGGAGGATCCGACAGACCCCATCTTCTACTCAGAGCTGCTGGCTTATACCTTTGAGACCGATTTTGAATTCCTGAACAAGGATAATATACAGAGGATCATCGTGATCGGCAAGCGAGCCAGAGACTTCCATCTGCGCATGCTGCTGGCGGGCATCCCGAAGGAGCGTCTGGCCTGGACGGAGACGATCGAAGGCCTGAAACGGTATCTGAAGCCGAAATATGGCGTGGATATCCACATCCTGTACGATCTGCATCAGGCGATCCATTATGATCAGATCCTCACGAATGTAAAGGAAGCGATCGAGGAGGCCAAGCTATGATCCGTATTGAAATCCTATATTCTGAGACCGCAAATCTATACGGTGATAATTTCTGTATCAACTATATCAAACAATCTCTGGACGAAGTGGAGATCATACAGACGGCGTTGACGGAGACACCGCGGTTCGTCAACGAGGCGGTGGACCTGGTGTATATGGGTCCCATGCCGGAATCGTCCCAGGAGTTGGTCATTGAGGCCTTGCGGCCTCATATGGAAGCGCTGCGCCGCCGCATCGACGAAGGCAAAGTCTTCTTGATGACGGGCAACGCTTTTGAAGTGTTCGGGTTGTATATCGAGAACGAAGACGGTACCCGCATCCCCGGTCTGGAACTGTTCGGGGGATACGCCAAGCGCCGCATGATGGACCGTTTCAACGGCATGTTCCTGGGCAGTCTGGAGGATCTGGATGGCAAGGAGCTGAAGATCCTAGGGTTCAAATCCCAGTTCACGCACTTCTATGGTGACACCGGTGTCGACTATGCGTTCAAGCGCCTGCGGGGCAAAGGACTGAATCCGGACGCGGAGGGAGAAGGGGTGCGCATCAAGAATTTCATCGGCACCTACCTGATCGGACCGCTGCTGGTCGTAAATCCGTTGTTTACCGTGTATATATTACAGCTTTGCGGAATCAAGGATCCGCATCCGGCTTTTGAGGAAGAGGCCATGGAGGCGTATAACATCCGCTTGAAGGAATTCGAAGACCCCACAAAATCCTATTGAACACCAACGATCATTTATAATAAAGAAAGGAGCAATCATCATGTCAGCGAACAATGCGCACGGCGGGATCAACAGTCCCGGATGGGAACAGATGCGCCTGAACAAGGCGCGGGAAGCTCAGACCGAAGCAGAAAATGAAGCGCAGGAACCGGACAAAAAGAAGATCCTCAGAAACAGGATCATCGCTGCCGTACTGATCCTGATCTTTCTTGCGGCCTGCGCGTATTTCATCTTTTTCGCGCCGATCGCACCGGTGAATATGGGTTGATCAGAAAGGAGAAACGAGATGCGTTATTCGATCGAAGGAGAACCATTGCCGGTCGTCATTCTGGAGACGGAAGCCAATGAAACGATCCTCACTCAGCGGGGCGCCATGTCCTGGATGAGCAGCAATATGCAGATGGAGACCAATACCGCAGGCGGAGGCCTGGGCAAATTGTTCGGCCGCGCGCTGTCAGGGGAAAGCATCTTCCTGAACCGTTACACCGCTGTCGGGGGACAGGGTCTGATCGCCTTCGCGGCCTGTTTCCCAGGCTCGATCCGGGCGTTCAACATTGCTCCGGGTCAGGAGATCGTGGCACAGAAGAAAGCGTTCCTGGCCTCATCTCAGGGCGTGGAATTCTCTGTATTCTTCCAGAAGAGATTCGGTGCCGGCTTCTTCGGCGGCGAAGGTTTCATCATGCAGCGGCTGTCCGGCAATGGTATCGCCTTCCTGGAATTTGACGGTTACACCAAAGAATATGTCCTGCAGCCGGGTCAGCAGATGGTCCTGGATACCGGGTATCTGGCGGCCATGGATGCGACCTGCAGCGTGGATATCCAGAGCATCAAAGGTGTCAAGAACATCTTTTTCGGTGGCGAGGGTATTTTCAATACAGTCGTAACGGGACCTGGTCGGATCTGGGTGCAAAGCATGCCGATCGCACAGATGGCCAATGAGCTGATCCCGTATCTGCCGACCAATACCTCGAGCAACTGATATGAAACGAGGGATCGCGATACTGCTTTTGGCGGGCCTTATGCTGACGGCCTGCCAGAAACAGGAGGAACAAGTGTCCGATATACCGGTGACAGAGGCCGCCTCCTATAAGGAGATCGCACCATCTGTCACGGATCTGGGTTTTCGCTGGATCAAGCAGAAAGGCTGCCGGACGCAGTTGGACAGCGGTCAGAACGTCATGGTCTCGCCGCTGTCTTTGTATGCGGATCTGGCCATGGCCATGAATGGAGCCGAAGGGGATACTCTTGCGGAGGCGCTGGATGTGATGGGGGCAGAGGATGTATCCCAGATGAGTGCCATCTCTCTCTACGGCGGACTGAAAACGGTCAAGATCAGTAATTCCATCTGGGTCAACGAATCCTACGGCGTGCTGGATCCGGACTTTGTCGGCAGGATCCATTCCTTCCGGGCGGAAGCCGCAAGCCGCGCGTTCAATGAGAAGACCTGCAAAGAGATCAATCAATGGGTCGAAAAGTCGACGAATGGAATGATCAAGGAACTGCTCAAGGAGCTGGACCCCAACGAGGTCATGCATCTGCTGAACGCTGTCTGTTTCGAGGGCACATGGAACGTGCCCTACGAGGACTACGCCATCGATGAAGAAGCGATCTTCACCAACTGCGCGGGGGTCGAGCAGACGATCACGGGTTTGAATTCCTGGGATGATGGCCGCTATTTCAGCCTGCTGGGGGCGGACTGTCTCGTGAAGGACTATGCGGACGATGGGCTGGCCTTCGTGGCCATGCTGCCGCCCGAGGGGACGAGTCCTATGGAGCTGTTGGACCAGGTGGATGGGCAGCAGTTCACAGAAGCGCTTACCTCGGCGTACGTGCCGGATTCCTTGGTCAGCATGATCCCGGAATTCAAGTTCGACTGTACGATCGATGTGGGGCAGGATCTGCAGGATCTGGGCATGAAAAGCGCTTTTGAAAAGGCTGAATTCACAAAGATCCTGAAAAGCGGGGATGCGCTCGCCATTTCGGCGATCACGCAGAAAACGCATATCGAGCTGGACCGGCGGGGGACCAAAGCCGCCGCTGTGACCGACATCGTGCTGACGGAAGGCGTCGCTGAGATCGAGGAGCAGGATGTCAAAGAAGTCATCCTGGACCGGCCTTTCGCTTTTGCCATCGTCGATCTGGAAAGCGGTATACCATTGTTTTTAGGAATCGTACAAACGATAGGGGAGTAATACTATATGAAAGCCAAAAGACCTGCATTGCTTGCACAGAGAGTGTTTCACCTGACTCTGCTGGGCTGCATCCTGCTGGGGGTGGCCGCACTGGTGATGGGCATGATACTCTACTATTTTTCCATGTCCGGACAGCGGCAGGAATTCACTCGCGATATGGCAGAGCAGGCGTTTTCGTCTCTGCGCAGTGCGTCGACCACGGCCGCTTATGCCAACGAGGTCATGACGATCTACCGGGAAACGAATACGGAAGACCGTCAAGGAGAAACATATGCGGCCATGATGGAGCGCATGGAAGAACGTCCGATCTACAAGGTGCTGCGCAGCCATATGGAGCAATTCCTGAATTACAACGATGTATATGCTGCCTACATCGGTATGCTGGATCCAGTGGATCAGAATGTTGTCTTCATCGTCGATCCGGATGCAGAGGATCCCCGCAGCGTCGGTCAATTTGAAAAAGTGTCGAAAAAGGCGATCCGCACGTTGCTGGAGACGGATCCATCCGAGAAGCCTTGCCTGATCGAGTACACCCGGGAATACGGTTGGATGTGCACGGCCGCAGCGCCTATACGTAATATCCAGGGGGAGGTCTGTGCCTTCGTTTTCGTGGATGCACCCTACGATACCGTCATGGTGGGCTTGCGGGAATTCTCGTTCGGCATCGGTGTCGCGCTGCTGCTTCTGACCGCCGGGATCGCCACGTTCCTTGCCTGGCGCATGAAGAAGACCGTCGTGGAGCCGATCAATTCCATCGCCGCCGCCGCTGAGAGTTACGTGGAAGACCGCAGGAACGGTGTGGAGACAGACGGACATTTCGCGAAACTGAACATCCGGACCGGTGATGAAGTCGAGAACCTGCAGAAGGTCATGAACAGTATGGAGCAGGACCTGACGGAGATCGAAAGTACCTTGACCAGCGTCACCGCCGAAAACGAGAGGATCGGCACGGAACTGGATCTGGCACGCCGCATCCAGGCCGATATGCTGCCGAATATCTTCCCGCCGTTCCCGGAACGTACGGACATGAACATCTACGCAAGCATGGATCCGGCAAAAGAAGTGGGTGGGGATTTTTATGATTTCTTCCTGCTGGATCGGGATCATCTGGCCATGGTCATCGCCGACGTCTCCGGCAAAGGCGTCCCCGCGGCCCTGTTCATGATGATCTCCAAGATCCTGGTGCAGAACTACAGTATGATGGGCGTGAGCCCCAAAGACGTCCTGGAGCGGGTCAACCAGCAGATCTGCCAGAACAACCGCGAGGAGATGTTCATCACGGTCTGGCTGGGCATCCTGGATCTGAAGAACGGTCATATGACCTGTGCCAATGCGGGTCACGAATATCCTATCCTGATGCAGCCGAACCACGGCTTCGAGATCATCAAGGACCGACATGGCTTAGTCATCGGCGGTCTGGACAGTGCCCGATATACGAACTACGAGCTGAAGCTGGACAAGGGTGCCAAACTGTTCATCTATACGGATGGTGTGCCGGAAGCCACGAATGAGGAGGGACAGCTGTTCGGCATGGAGCGCCTGCTGGAAGCTTTGAATGAAGCCACAGACAAGAAGCCGCAGCAGATCCTGCAGACGATCCGCCATAAGGTGGACGCGTTCGTGGGTAATGCGCCGCAGTTCGACGATCTGACCATGCTCTGCCTGGAATACATCGGCCCGCAGCATCTGGTCAAGGAAGTCACGAAGCCGGCACGCGTCGACAGCATCCCGGCGGTCACTGCCTTCATCACCGAGGAACTGGAGGCGATGGACTGCCCCATGAAGGTGCAGATGCAGATCGAGCTGGCGATCGATGAGCTGTTCAGCAACATCGCACATTACGCCTATGCCGGAGGCAAAGGCGAGGCCACGGTCCGGATCGAGCACCTGACCGAGCAGCGGGGCGTGATGCTTACCTTCATTGATACGGGTATCGCCTACAACCCGCTGGAGGCGCCGGAACCAGACGTCACACTGCCAGCGGAAGAGCGGCAGACCGGCGGACTGGGGATCTTCATGGTCCGCAAGACCATGGACGAAGTCGCCTATGAGCATGTGGACGGCCGCAACGTCCTGCGTATCAAGAAACTGTTCTGATCCCTTATATGACAGATCTGTAACCGTACCGTAATGGTAATCCAGAACGGTTTATGGTATCATAAAACCTGTCATAAGAAACGGGGATATATTAAAACAGACATATAGAAAGTGCCATCCGGGCCAGTGTGTGATACAAGTCACAGCGCCGGATGGCACTTTTTGTGTATTCGCTTGACGAACAATCAGAAACATATTAAACTGGAGAAAACGCAGAAAAAGAGGACGCTTATATGCGTATTTTACTGATCCGACATGGGGATCCGGATTATGCCCACGATACATTGACGGAGAAGGGGTGGCGTGAGGCCAAGGCCTTGGCTGCCTACCTGAAAGACAAGGATATCACGAAATTCTACTGCTCGCCGCTGGGCCGGGCGAAGGATACTGCCTCGCTGACCTTGCAGGCACGTGGGCAGGAGGCCGAGGTCCTGGATTATCTGCGGGAATTTGATGCGCCGATGCCTGATCCGGAAACGGGCGGCATGAGCATCTGCTGGGACTATTTCCCTCGGGAGTGGATGGACGATCCGCTGCATTTCGACCCGGATCATTGGATGGATTCTGACCTGTACCGCGGACACGCGCCGGGACCGGCCGCTGTGGAGATCGGGCAGAAGCTGGATGCCCTGCTGGCCCGCCATGGATATGAGCGGACGGGCAACTACTATCGCGTCGTGCGGCCGAATCATGATACGATCGCTTTGGTCTGTCACTTCGGGATCACCTGTGTGCTCCTGGGACGGCTCCTGCACATCTCGCCGATCCAGCTGTTCCACCAGATCTTCATTTCTCCTACGGGGATGACGATGGTAGAGACGGAGGAGCGGGAAGAGGGCTTCGCCCATTTCCGGATGCGCTATTTAGGCGCGACGCCGCATCTTCAGCTTGCCGGGGAACCGGCCTCCGCCTCGGGCATGTTCAAGGAAACATTTGCGGACCCCACGGACCGCATGGATATATTCAAAGACTAAGCGGAAAGAGGATGATACCATGACGCTGACTGAGATCTTACGGGATTCCAAGCGGATCGTATTCTTCGGCGGGGCCGGCACTTCGACGGAAAGCGGCATCCCTGATTTTCGTTCGCAGGACGGGCTCTATCACCTGCAGTATGCCTGGCCGCCGGAACAGATCCTGAGCCACACCTTCTTTATGGAGCAGCCGGAAGAATTCTATCGTTTTTATAAAGATAAGATGAGCTTCCCCGGCGCCGAACCCAATGCCTGCCACAAAGCCCTGGTCAAGCTGGAGCAGATGGGGAAACTCTCTGCCGTCATCACCCAGAACATCGATGGCCTGCACCAGAAGGCGGGCAGCAAGCGTGTGCTGGAACTGCATGGATCGATCCATCGCAACTACTGCATGCGCTGCGGGAAATTCTTCACCTTTGAGGACATCATGGCCAAGCCCGGCGTGCCGTACTGCGACTGCGGCGGGATCATCAAGCCGGACGTGGTCCTGTACGAAGAAGGCCTGGATGGAGATACCATCGAGCAGGCGGTCGAAGCCATCGAAACGGCGGATACCATGATCATCGGAGGTACTTCCCTGGTGGTCTACCCGGCGGCGGGCATGGTCCGTTATTTCCGCGGCCAGCATCTGGTGCAGATCAACCGCGACAGGACCTCCGCGGATCGGTACTGCGAACTGAGCATCCATGATTCCATCGGTAAGGTCCTGGGGGAAGCGGTCGATGAAATTTGATTGGAAAACGGACATCAAGCGCCTGTTGATGGTGGTCATCGCCTCCTTCGTCATGGCGCTGAATATCAAGAGCTTCGTCCGTACGGGCAACCTCTTCCCCGGCGGCGCGACGGGACTGACACTGCTGGTGCAGCGGCTGTTCCAACTGTACGCCCACAAGGAGATCTCCTATACCTTGGTCAACGTACTGCTGAACGCGTTCCCGGTCTATATCGGGTTCCGGTTCATCGGTAAAAAGTTCACCCTGCTGTCCTGTCTGATGATCTTTCTGACCGGTATCTGGACGGATATCCTGCCGGGTTTCGTGATCACCCAGGACATCCTGCTGATCAGTATTTTCGGCGGCATCATCAACGGGGCGGTCATCAGTTTCTGCCTCTCCGCGGACGCCACCACCGGCGGTACGGACTTCATCGGCATCTTCCTTTCGGAACGCAAGGCGATGGATTCTTTTCCCATGGTGCTGGGCATCAACGTAGTAATCCTGGGCGTGGCGGGCTATTTCTTTGGCTGGGACCGTGCCTTATACTCCATCATTTTCCAGTATGCTTCCACTAATGTGATCCATCTGCTGTACCGCAGATACCAGCAGGGCACACTGTTGATCGTAACAGAAAAGGCAGAAGAGATCTGTAAAGAGATCTATCATCTGTGCCACCATGGCGCAACGATCATCAATGCTGAGGGAGCATATGAGCACCAGCAGCACCAGGTCGTATATTCGGTCGTCTCACGATCTGAGACCGGTGAGGTCATCCAGAAGGTCAAAGAGATCGATCCGCATGCCTTCATCAATATCGTGGATACCAGGCAGATCTCGGGTCGGTTCTATTTCAGACCGGAAGATTAGAAGGGTAGGATATGAAGATCAAAACCTATTATGAACTCCCGCAGGGGATGCGCACCTTCATTTGGGTGATGCTTTGCCTGCTGAACATCCTGGTCGTGTTCATGGCCTGCCTTACGTCGGCGCGCTCAGTGCAGGGGTATACCCTGGCCGTCACCGGTTTCGTCCTTCTCCTCATGACGTACGCGCATGAGAAGGAGCGGCGCAAGTACCTGGCCTGGCCGCTGATCGCCTATGCGTTCTATTCCATCCTGGTTTGCATCCATTCCTTCATCATGCACATGGGATACCGGGACGTGTTCCAGGAAATGGTCGCGAGAAACGGCGTGCTGCCGTACGCGGACTCGTATGTACCGCTCATCCTGGGAGGGATCTCCATCGTCACGACCGTCGGTCTGGGCTTCCTGGCTCATTACAAGAAGACCGAGACCAAGCGTCTGATGCAGCTGAGCTTTACTTTCAACCTGATCATCTTTCTGATCCTGTTCATCGTGTAAATAAGAGAGACTTATGAAACCGGAAAACAAGAGATTTTACAAAGGCCTGGCAGTCATGGTACTGCCGATGGCCATCCAGAACCTGCTGACTTCCCTGGTCAGCGCATCCGACGCGCTGATGCTGGGCCTGCTGGACCAGGACGCGCTTTCTGCGATCTCTTTGGCATCGCAGATCAACTTCATCCAGCAGATCATCATCTTCGGCCTGGTGGCGGGTACGTCGGTGCTGGCCGCCCAGTACTGGGGCAAAAAGGACGGAGAAGCGGTGGAGAAGGTCCTGGGCATCACCCTCAGGTACGGCCTGCTGGGTACGTCCATCCTTTGTCTGGCATCGATCATCTTCCCACAGTACCTGATGCGCTTCTTCACGAACGATCCGCATCTGATCGAACTGGGCATTCCATATCTGCGCATCGTGGCCATTTCACACATCTTCGTGGCTATCTCCCAGACCTATCTGACGATCATGAAGACCACGGACCGTGTCAAGCGCAGTTCCATCTTCGGTTCCACCACGGTGGTCCTGAACATCATTCTGAACAGCCTGCTGATCTTCGGTCTGTTCGGCCTGCCGAAAATGGAGATCGCGGGTGCGGCTCTTGCGACCACACTCTCCCGTGGCGTGGAAGTGCTCCTCTGCCTGATCGAGAACCGTAAGAAGGACGTGGTGCGGATCCGCGTCAAGCGCATCTTCGAGAGCTACCCGATCCTGCATAAGGATTTCTGGCATTATACAACACCGCTGCTGGCCAACATGGTCGCCTGGGGCGGTGCGATGACCGCCTATTCCGCCATCCTGGGCCATCTGGGATCTGACGCCGTCGCGGCCCATTCCATCGGCAATATCGTCAAGAACATCATCGATTGTGTGGGCGGCGGTGTCGGTATCGGCGCGAGCATCATCCTGGGCAACCAGATGGGCCGCGGCGAACTGGGGCAGGCCAAAAAGGACGGCGCGCGGTTCCTGCGCATCTCCCTGGTGGTCGGCACGGTCGCCGGTCTGATCATCCTGGCCTGTACGCCTCTGATCCTGAAAGCGGCTTATACGCTTACGCCGCAGGCGAAGCATTACCTGAAATACATGCTGTTCATGTGTGCTTATTACATGATCGGCCGCACGCTGAACACCATGCTGATCAATGGCATCTTCACGGCCGGCGGCGATACACGCTTCGGTTTCTGGTGCGACCTGATCAATTTGTGGGTCGTCATCATCCCGGCGGCGCTCGTCGCGGCATTCCTGCTGAAAGCCCCGGTCCTGGTGGTCTATTTCATCCTGTATCTGGATGAGTTCACCAAGATCCCCGCGGAGATCATCCATTATAAAAAGTACAAATGGGTGAAGAATATTACAAGGGAAAATGTGTAAAAAAGCCTTGATTCTCAAACGGAAATAAAGTATGATGAAATATACAGCTTAAAAAAGGAGAATCCCATGAAAGCGATCACCAACGATATTTTTTATGTAGGCGTCAACGATCATAAAGTGGACCTTTTCGAAGGTCAGTACGTCGTTCCTAACGGTATGGCGTACAATTCTTACGTTATCAAAGACGGTCAGACCGCAGTCTTCGACACGGTAGAGGCAGGCTTTGGCCACGAGTGGCTGGACAACATCGCCCAGGTCGTGGGCAGCACCGCTCCGGATTACCTCATCGTCCAGCACATGGAGCCGGATCATGCCGGCAACGTCAAGACTTTCATGAAGACCTACCCGACCACGAAGATCGTCGGCAATGCGAAGACCTTCAACATGATCGAGCAGTTCTTCGGCGAGACGTACGAGGACCGCAAGGTCGTCGTCAAGAACGGCGATACGCTGACCATCGGCAAGCATACTTTGACCTTCGTCTTCGCGCCTATGGTGCACTGGCCGGAAGTCATGGTCACCTACGACAGTTATGATAAAGTTCTGTTCTCCGCCGACGCGTTCGGTAAGTTCGGCGCGCTGGACGTCGATGAGGAGTGGGACTGCGAAGCCCGCCGTTACTATTTCGGTATCGTCGGCAAATATGGTCCGCAGGCCCAGAACCTGCTGAAAGCCGCCGCGGGTCTGGACATCCAGATCATCTGCGCGACCCATGGCCCGATCCTGACCGAGGATCTGGGGCATTACATCGGTCTCTATCAGAAGTGGACCACCTACGAGCCTGAGAGCGATGGTATCGTCATCGCCTATACTTCCGTTTACGGTAACACCAAGAAAGCTGTGGAGCAGCTGGTCGACATGCTCAAGACCCGCGGCTGCCCGAAGGTCTCCGTACATGACCTGGCGCGCGATGACATGGCGGAAGCGGTCGAAGATGCGTTCCGTTACAACAAGCTGGTCCTGGCCACCACCACCTACAATGCTGAGATCTTCCCCTTCATGCGGGAGTTCATCAATCATCTGACCGAGCGCAACTTCCAGAAGCGCACCGTCGGTCTGATCGAGAATGGTTCCTGGGCGCCGATGGCCTGCAAGGTCATGTACGGCATGCTTGAGAAGTGCAAGAATATCGATTATGCCGGCACCGTCACCATCAAGTCCGCGCTGAATGATGCCAGCCGCAAGGAGCTGGAAGCTCTGGCGGACGAGCTCTGCACCGATTATATCGCGGAGTCTCCGGAACTGGCCAACAAGAACGATATGAACGCGCTGTTCAAGATCGGTTATGGTCTGTATGTCGTCACTTCCAACGATGGCAAGAAGGACAATGGTCTGATCGTCAATACGGTCACGCAGCTCACCTCTGAGCCGAATCGCGTGGCAGTGGCAATCAACAAAGCCAACTATTCTCACTACATCATCCAGCAGACTGGCGTCATGAATGTCAACTGCCTGTCCGTGGAAGCGCCGTTCTCCGTATTCGAGAACTTCGGTTTCCAGAGCGGCCGCACGGCGGATAAGTTCGCTGGTTGGGATGTGGGACGTGCCGACAACGGCCTGGTATTCCTGAAGCAGTACATCAATGCGTTCATGTCCCTGAAGGTCGAGAACTACATCGACATGGATACTCATGGACTGTTCATCTGCACCGTTACGGAGGCCCGTGTCATGTCCGATAAGGACACCATGACCTATACCTACTATCAGTCCAACGTGAAGCCGAAACCGCAGACCGAGGGCAAGAAAGGCTTCGTCTGCAAGATCTGTGGTTATATCTATGAGGGTGACACTTTGCCTGATGATTTCATCTGCCCGCTGTGCAAACATGGGGCGGCCGATTTTGAACCAATCAGTTAAGGCGGTAGTATTCTATGAAAAAAGTATTACGATCGATCATCACCTGGTCGTTGATCCTTTGTCTGCTGGTCCCGAACCTGCCGGTCTTCGCGGCGGAAGGTCCTTCGGAGGAGCCTGGTATCACGGGTACGGAAGAAGGCGAATCTCAGCAGGAGGAGCCTTCCACACCTGCGGAAGAGCCTTCCGGTTCTGAGAAGCCGTCCACGACGGATCCTGCCGAACCGACAGATCCCACCGAGCCGACAGAACCGACAGAACCGACAGAACCGGTTGAACCGACAGAACCGGTTGAACCCACCGAGCCGACAGATCCTACGGATCCGGAGGATCAGCCGACCGATCCGGAAACGCCTGCGGACCCGGAACAGGGTACGGATCCGGCACCTGAGGAAGAGCCTCAGCAGCAGGAATTGGCAGCACCGGTGCTGAAATCTGCAGAAGCCGTTGCATGGAACAAGATCATCGTCACCTGGGAAGCTGTAGAAGGAGCGACCGGCTATCATCTGAAACGCACGGGCGGCGCAGAAGCTTTTGAGAAAGAGTTTACGGCTGAGGAGCTTTCCTTTGAAGATGCGGAAAAGGTCGAGCCCGGCATCAAGTACACCTATACGTTGTATGCGATCGATGCGGAAGACAACGAAAAGGCGGCCGAGAAGACGCTGTCCGTAACGCCGAAACTGGGCAATATCGACTGGAAAAGCGTCGCGTCCGCCGGTTATAACAGTGTCAAATTGTCATGGACCGCAGTTGAAGGTGCCACGGGATATAAAGTCTACCGTCAGAAAGCGGACGGCAGCTGGAAACGGATCGCCGTGGTCAATGGAGCGTTGGCGTATACCGACAAAGGCTTGACGACCGGTAAAAAGTATACATACGAAGTCCGTGCATATTACACTGGCACCAAGAAGACAGTCCATTCGTCCTTTACTGAGGTGAAGACCGTCAAGCCGATGCCTGCGGCTCCGAAATTCAGTTCGCTGAAGCAGAGTGGTATTTCTGCGGTCATTAAGTGGAAAGGTGTCGACGGTGCGACCGGATACAAGATCTACCGTAAGGAAGAGGGCGGTAGTTGGAAACTGATCAATACGCGTCAGGCCAGTGCAAAAAAGAGCTACAGTGATAAAAACGTAGCAGTTGGCAAGACGTATACCTATCGTATCCGAGCCTATGTCAAGGTAGATAAAACCAATGTATACAGTTCCTACAGTTCCACGAAAGATATCAAGATCGAGAGACCGACACTGGAACTGGTCAGTGTTACTGCTTCCAATAATGTATCACTGAAGGTCACGTGGAAGAAGGTCCCGGGTGCTGCCGGCTATATCATTTATCGCAAGAGCGGCAGTAAGTATAAGATCGTCGGCAGACTGTCTGGTGAAAATCATGATTACTATCGCGATTATACTGCTGCATATGGTTCCACCCATACCTACACGGTCCGCGCGTATTGGAAGGAAGACGGCAAAAAGGAACTTAGCAAATACAATAAAAGCGGCTTGACCGGTACCCTAAAGTATACGTCCAAATATAAGGGCGGGTACAAGCTGTATTACGATGGCGAGGGCGACCTGGTCACCGAAGGTATCTGGAAGATCATCGGAAAGCGCAGCAACTATTGGATCAAGATCAATAAAAAAGCCGGCTGCATCACGATCTACGCCTCGGACGGCGATGGTTACAACATCCCGGTCCGCCGCTGCATCTGTTCGCCTGGTGATCCGACGCCGATCGGTACGTTCTATTCGATCAGCCGTTATCGCTGGCATGAATTGATGGGACCTTGCTGGGGACAGTGGTGCTCCGGTATCTATGCCGATTTCCTGTTCCATTCAGTCATGTACAAGTCTTATAACAATAATAAGAACCTGAATACATCCGCATACAACAAGCTTGGAAAGATCGCTTCCCACGGATGCGTCCGCCTGCAGGCGAAAGACGCAAAGTGGATCTACGATAACTGCCACGTCGGCACTAAAATCACCATCTACAATAGTGATGATCCTGGTCCGCTGGGTAAGCCCAAGGCGCCGAAGTTGAACGGTTCTCATACTTGGGATCCTACCGATCCGAACATGCACTATCTGTGCGAAAAGAATGGATGCCATCAGAATCTGGCATGTGATTAAACTATAAAATGCCGGGACCTCCTATCTTCATGCTGAGCAATGGCCGCAAGGCATAAAGATCGGAGATCCCGGCATTCTATTCATTTGTTGGTCATATCATAGCTCCATCCACCGTCAGTATTTGTCCTGTAATGTAAGAGGCGCTTTCGCTGGCGAGGAAGCGTACAACGGAGGCGATCTCTTCCGTACGGCCGAAGCGGCCCAGACCGATCTCATTTGCGAGGTCGGTTTTTTCTTGCGGATCCAGATGGGCATTCATTGTCGTGTCGATCACACCACAGGCCACGGCGTTCACGCGGATGCCGGAAGGCGCTACTTCACGGGCCAGTGCACGAGTCAAAGCATCCACGCCACCTTTAGAGGCCGAGTAGGCGACTTCCATGGAGGCCCCTGTCTGTCCCCAAATGGAGGAGATATTCACGATGTTGCCAGTCTGCCTGCGGATCATGCCGGGCAGCACCAACTTTGACAGGTTGAAAACGGATGTCAGATTCGTGGAGATCACCCGCGACCAGTCGTCAGGGTCCATGTCCTGCAGCAGGCCAACGTAGGAGATCCCCGCGTTATTGACCAGCAGGTCGATGTGATCCACGTAAGGCCAGACACAGGCATCGAACGCAGCGGCGGCAGCCTCGAAGGAACCGGCGTCGAAACAGACCGGATGCGCCTCAAGACGCTGGCAGATCGGCTCCAAAGTTTCCATATGCCGACAGTTCAGAAACAATGTATATCCATCTTCTTTCAAGGCTTCCGCGATGGCTAGGCCGATGCCGCGGGACGCGCCTGTTATGAATGCGGTCTTCATCTAATTGCTCCTCTCGATGTCCATTTTTGATAATTATATCATAAGAATTCATGTATATGCCAGTAAAACAGGATTTTTGTTGTTGAAAACGTCCCACCAAATTCTTCTTGCCTTTTCTCCGCAGTTCCTGTATAATACCTCTTTGCCTGCCAGACGCGGGCCGACAGTTCATTTGTACCTTCCTGTCGTTAAATAAAACCGGGACTGCTTTTTTATGCTGTAAGCATGCCCGGCAGTGATCTGCCGGGCTGTATTATTGTGTATGCGAAAGCTCCGGTATGAAAGCCGGAGCTTTTAAATTTCATGAGGAGATCTACAATGAAGAAACAAGTTTCACAAACATTTATGATCCTGGGAGCGGTGTATGTTACGTGCCTGCTGCTGTCGAATCTGGTGGCCGGCAAGATGTGGGCAGTGACGGGAAACATCACGCTGCCCGCGGCCGTTGTACTGTTCCCGATCACCTATATCATGGGTGATGTTTTCACAGAGGTCTATGGCTTCCGCAGCGCGCGCACCATCATCTGGGTCGGTTTTGGGTGCAGCTTCTTCGCGGTGCTGGTGTATCTGATCACTATCGCGCTGCCGCATCCGGGCTTCTGGCAGAACCAGGAGGCCTTTGCCACCGTTCTGGGCACGACACCCCGAGTCGCCGCCGCATCGTTCATCGGCTACCTGTTTGGAGAATTTTCCAACTCCATGATCCTGTCCCGGCTGAAGGTCGCGACAAAAGGCAAGAACCTGTGGATGCGCACGATCCTGTCCACAGTTGTGGGTGAAGGATTCGATTCCGTGATCTTCATCATGATCTCGTTCTGGGGTACGATGGACAATCACACGATCTTCACCATGATCTTGTTCCAGTACCTGTTCAAAGTGTGCTACGAGGTCATCTGCACACCGCTGACCTATGCGGTCTGCGGCTGGCTGAAGAAGAAAGAGGGCGTGGATACCTTCGACAACGGCATCAAATACAGCGTGGTAAAGGGGTAAGAAGATGAGAGAAAAAGAAGGACTGACACGGTTGGGCAGTCAAGGTACGGCTTACAAGTTCGATTATGATCCGGGGCTTCTGGAATCCTTCAGCAATAAGCATCCGGACAACGACTACTTTGTTAAATTCAACTGTCCGGAATTCACAAGCCTGTGCCCGATCACCGGACAGCCGGACTTCGCGACGATCACCATCAGCTATGTGCCGGATCAACGCCTGGTGGAGAGCAAGTCGTTAAAATTGTACCTGTTTTCTTTCCGTGATCATGGGGACTTCCACGAAGACGTGGTCAACATCATCATGAAGGACCTGATCCGCCTCATGGACCCGAAGTATATCGAGGTGTGGGGCCGGTTCCTGCCCCGCGGCGGCATCTCCATCGACCCGTACTGCAATTATGGAAAACCGGGGACCCGCTGGGAAGAAGTGGCCTGGCAGCGTTTGAGCCAGCATGATCTGCTGCCGGAGATCGTAGACAATCGATGAAGGTATGAAAAGGCAAGAATGACTTGCCTTTTTTCTATTGTCATGATATCATGAAAATGGTATGTAAGTATCTTTTTTACCCGTACGAATACTCATGAAGGAGCGCGATATGTATACCTGAAAACGATGATTCGTGCGGTTTCTGTAACTAATATACTAAGGAGAAAAGCGGTATGGTGAAAGACACATTTCGCGGCGGCGTACATCCGCGTGAGCATAAATCGCTCAGCAAGGAAGTACCCCTCAGAGTGTATGATGCCAAGGGAGATATGATCTTTCCCTTGTCACAGCACATCGGCAAGCCGGCCAGACCGATCGTGAAAAAGAATGATCCGGTGCTGGTGGGACAGGTCATCGCCGAGGCGGATGGGTTTGTATCTGCAAACATCATCTGTTCCTGTTCGGGAAAAGTGAAGGCCATTGAGAAACGCCGTATCATTTCCGGAGCGTTGGCCGACTGCATCGTGGTCGAGAACGATGGGCAGTTCACGCCGATGGAAGGTTTCGGTACGCGGGAAGAGCCGGCAAGCCTCACAAACGAGGAGATCCTGGCCCGCATCAAGGCGGCCGGCATCGTCGGTATGGGCGGCGCGGGTTTCCCCACGCATGTCAAACTGGCACCGAAGAACGCGCTGGACATCGAATATGTTATCGTCAATGGAGCAGAGTGCGAACCCTACCTGACCTGTGATGATCAGCTCATGCGCCTGAAGGCGGATGAGATCGTCGAGGGACTGGAGGTCGTGCTGAAACTGTTTCCAGCAGCAGAAGGCGTCATCGCGATCGAGAAGAACAAGAAAGCAGCCATTGCGGCTATGGAAAAGGCCGTGGAGGGCAAAAGGAAGATCCGCGTCCATGCGCTGAAGACCAAGTATCCGCAGGGCGGTGAGAAGAGCCTGATCCGCGTCATCGCCGGTATCGACTTCCCACGTGCCATGTTGCCGGCGGAGGTCGGCTGCATCGTCATCAATGCGGGAACGACCTACGCCATCCAGCGGGCGGTCCTGTATAAGGAGCCGCTGTACATGCGCGGCATGACCATCACAGGCGATGCCATCAAAGAACCGGGCAACTACTTCGTGCGCACCGGCACCCTGCTCAGCGAGATCATCGAGGAAGCGGGCGGCATCAAAGAGGGCGTCACGCTGAAGAAAGCGCTGGCCGGCGGTCCCATGATGGGTTTTGCCATCAGCAATCTGGACGTGCCCACGCAGAAGGTCACCAACGGCCTGACGCTGCTGGCCGAGGACGATGCGGAGAAGGCCGAAAACACCATGACGGCATGTCTGCATTGCGGCCGCTGCACCACGGTATGTCCTGTGGGCCTGATGCCGCAGATGATGGCTGAGGCCTATGAATTCAACAATCTCGAACGGTATGAGAAGACCCTGTATGGTCTGGAATGCGTGGAATGCGGTTCCTGCACCTATATCTGCCCGTCCAAACGTCCGCTGATGCAGACCTTCAAACGGGCCAAGGGTGAGATCATGCAAAAGAAACGTGAAGAAGCAGCAAAAGCGGGAGGTGCCAAATGAGCCAAATGACATTGAACATTTCCACCGGCCCGCACGTACGGGATAAGTGGACCACTCCGTTCATCATGCACGTGGTCGTTCTTTCCCTGCTGCCTGCGACCATCATCGGCTGCATCGTCAACGGCCTGCACTCCTTATTCGTCGTACTGGCCTCCGTGGCGACCGCGGTCCTGACCGAGCTGATCTTCGACAAGATCTGCAAAAAGCCCGATACCTGGAAGGATGGCAGTGCGGTCGTCACAGGCCTTTTGCTGGCACTGTCGCTGCCGGGCAGCATCCCGATCTACATCGTGGTGATCGGCTCACTGTTCGCCATCCTGGTCGTCAAGTGCTTCTTCGGCGGCCTGGGCAAGAACTTTATCAACCCGGCACTGGCAGCGCGCTGCTTCGTGCTGATCTCCTTCAGTATGACGACCACCACCTTCATGGTGGACGGCGTCTCTACGGCGACTCCGTTGGTGGATCTGGCGGCGGGCAAGGCCGTCAACGTGACCCAGATGTTCCTGGGTACGGCCGGCGGCGTCCTGGGCAGCTCCATTATTGCGTTGATGGCCGGCGGCCTCATCCTTTGGGCCATGGACATCATCCACGGTGAGATCTGCTTCTCCGTTATCGTCGGTTTCCTGCTGATCATCGGCCTGTTCGGCGGCCAGGGTTTCGATCCGAAGTACCTCATGGCGCATCTGTCGGGCGGCGGTGTCATCATGGGCGCCTTCTACATGGCGACGGACTATACCACCTCTCCTGTCAGCCGTCTGGGTCAGCTGACCTACGGCTGCCTCATCGGTGTGCTGGGCGGCCTGTTCCGCTGCTTCGGCAGCGCGGCGGACTCCTTCAGTTACGCGATCATCGTGGGTAACCTGTTCACTCCGTTGATCGATATGTACGTCATTCCGAAACCTTATGCCTTCCGCAAGGGCATGATCGCACTGCGCAATGGCGAGCCGAAGAAGAGCTTCAAAGAGCGCATCCCGGTGCCGGTCATCGTGATCGCTGTCGTTACGCTGGTCGCGGGCATCGCGCTGAGCGGTGTCTACACCATGACCAAGGATTCCATCGAAGCCCAGCAGCTGGCCAAGAACCGGCAGGCATACGAAGCGGTCTGCCCGGGAGCCACAGATTTCGTGGATGATGAGGCGGCTGTCGCAGCCATCGAAGAGCTGGCCGGCGGTGTTTATGGTACGTCCTTCGGCCGGACCCGCATCAATGAAGCGGTCGTCGGCGTGGATGAAGCCGGCAACGTGGCGGGCTATGTCATCAGTGTGACGAGTTCCGATGGTTACGATGGAGACATCACGATCTCCTTAGGATTGGATCCGGAAGGTGCCATCAACAGCATCGCCTTTACCGAATTGCACGAGACGCCGGGCATGGGCATGCTCTGTGACGAGCCGGCGTTCAAGGATCAGTTCAACGGCCGCAAGGTCGATGCATTCGAACTGCTGAAGAAGGGCGGTTCCACCGCTGAGACCGAGATCGACTCTGTCTCCGGTGCGTCCACCACCTCCGGTGCCGTGGTCAACGCGGTCAACGCAGGTCTGGATTTCTACCGCACCGTATTCGCGGGAGGAGGCAACTGATATGAATAAATACGTAGAACGTTTACAAAACGGTCTTTGGAAAGAAAATCCGGTGCTGATCCTCATGCTGGGCATGTGTCCGGCGCTGGCGGTCTCCACGAAAGCCTCCAACGGCATCGGCATGGGCCTGTCCACACTGGCGGTCCTGGTACTGTCGAACCTGGTCATCTCCTTGCTGCGCAAGGTCATTCCGGACGACGTTCGCCTGCCTGCCTACATCGTCATCGTAGCGTCGCTGGTCACGGTGACCGAGCTGCTGATCGAGGCGTACCTGCCTGCGCTATATGAAGCGCTGGGTATCTATATTCCATTGATCGTCGTCAACTGCATCATCCTGGGCCGTGCCGAAGCGTATGCCAATAAGGCAACGCCGGGCCTGGCTGTCATGGACGGCATCGGCATGGGCTTAGGCTTTACCATCGCTTTGACATTGGCCGGTCTCATCCGTGAAGTCCTGGGTTCCGGGACCGCGTTCGGACTGCAGATCCTGCCGAAGAGCGTAGAGCCCATCGCGATCTTCGTTCAGCCGCCGGGAGCCTTCCTGGTTTTCGCGCTGATCATTGCGATCATGAATGCGATCGGCATCAAGACTCGTCAGAGACAGCTGGTCGAGAGCGGCTGTGACGGCAACTGCGCAATGTGCACGTCCATGTGTGAAAACCCGAAAAACCCGGTAGATGAGGAGGCAGCGAAATGAAAAACCTGATCCTGATCATCATCACCTGCGCGTTGATCAACAACGTCGTTTTGAATCAGTTCCTGGGCATCTGCTCCTTCCTTGGCGTATCCAAACAGATGAAAGCTTCCGCCAGTCTGGGCGGCGCAGTCATCTTTGTCATCACCATCGCGTCCGCTGTCGCGAGCCTCTTGTATAAGTACATTCTGGAACCGTTCGAGATCACCTATATGAAGACCATCGTCTTCATCCTGGTCATCGCAGCCCTGGTCCAGATCGTGGAAATGTTCCTGAAGAAGAAATCTCCATCTGTGTATAAAGCGCTGGGCATCTACCTGCCGCTGATCACCACCAACTGTGCGGTACTTGGTGTGGCGCTTACCAATGTCCAGAACGAGTACACCTTCATGGAGAGTGTGATCGCCGGGTTCGGTACCGGTGTCGGCTATACGATCGCCATCGTCCTGCTGGCCGGCATCCGCAGCCGCATCAATGAGGAAGACCTGCCCGCTCCGTTGCGCGGCGCGCCGATCGTCATGATCAGTGCGGCGCTCATGTCCATCGCGTTCATGGGCTTCTCCGGGCTGGCGCTGTAAAGGGGGATCACCATGACGATACTCATAACTACCATCGTGATCACCGTGATCGGTATCATCGTCGGTGCCGGTCTGGTCTTTACCTCAAAAAAGTTTTATGTGGAAGTGGACGAGCGGGAGGCAGCGGTGCGTGACTGCCTGCCGGGCAATAACTGCGGCGCGTGCGGATACGCGGGCTGCGATGCCCTGGCGGCAGCCATCGCGCAGGAGATCGCTCCTGTCAATGCATGTCCGGTCGGCGGTGCTGCCGCTGCTGAGAAGATCGGCGGTATCATGGGTGTAGCCGCGGAAGTGGGCGAGAAGAACGTCGCCTTCGTACGCTGCAAAGGTACCTGTGATGTGACCGGTACGTTGGGTAATTATGTGGGCATCCAGGACTGTCGCAGCGCGGTCATGTCCGGCCTGACTTTGAACGATTGCGGTTACGGCTGCCTGGGCTTGGGTTCCTGCGTCACTGCATGTCCGCAAGGCGCCATCCAAGTGGTGAATGGCGTGGCCGTCGTCGATGAGAGCAAATGTATCAGCTGCGGCCTGTGTACCAAAGCCTGCCCGAAGGGCCTGATCGAACTCAAACCGATCAGCAAGAAGGTCCGGGTCCAGTGCTCCAATAAGGACCGTGGTCCGCAGGTCAAAGCGGTCTGTTCCGCCGGCTGCATCGGCTGCATGCTCTGCACGCGTCAGTGCGAGTTCGATGCCATCCATGTGGATCAGAACGTGGCCCACATCGATTATGAAAAATGCACGCAGTGCGGCAAATGTGTTGAAAAATGCCCGGTCAAGGTCATTACACCGCCTGAGGCCGGCTGAGGGGGTACCATATGGATACCAAAAGAAATGTAAAGATCATCGTCGCGGCGGTCATCATTCTGCTGAGTGTGACCTTCTGCTGCGGTGTGATCGGCGGACGGGACGTCATGTACCACCTGAAGGACCGTTCCGCGATCGGGCCGCTGACCCGCGATGATATCCAGTACCTGCAGGAGGAGGCGCCTGAGGCGACTTCCAAAGATGGTACGATCAACGCTTCGGATTGGGAAGCAATGTATCCGGAGATCGTGGCCACCATGGGTGACAATGATAAAAACTCCTACGTGGTCAGCTATTTGGAGCAGGATCCGTATCTGGTCAACATTTACGAGGGCTACGGTTTCGCCAAGGATTACGGCAGCGCCCGCGGTCACAATTATACATTGGAAGATGTGGCCAATACAGAGCGTCCGCATCCCATGGCCAACTGTCTCACTTGTAAAACGCCGAACTTCACCAAACTGGTCAATGATCAGGGCGTGGGTGTGTATACCATGGAGTTCGACGAGGTCATGGCCAAGATGGAAGAGAACGTCAGCTGCTATACCTGTCACGGCAACGAAGCAAACGATGCCGGAAAACTGGTGGTGACCCATTCCTACGTGACCAAAGCTCTGGGTGAATCTGTGAATGATATCGATCCGGCTACCCTATCCTGCGGACAGTGCCACATCGAGTATTACTTCACGCCGGAAGACAAGGAAACCATGATGCCTTACCACGACGTGGAGAGCATGACGCCGGAAGCCATCCTTGCGTATTATGATGAGATGGGCTTCTCTGATTGGACACAGGAGAGCACGGGCACGCCTCTGCTCAAAGCCCAGCATCCTGAGATGGAGACCTTCCTGTCCGGTAAACATGCGGGTCTGCTAAACTGTGCGGACTGCCATATGCCGATGGTACAGGACGAAGAGGGCAAGGTCTACCACAGCCATGAACTGGTCAGCCCCTTGCAGAATGCGGAGCTGCTGTCCCGCTGCGCGACCTGCCATGAAGGCGTGGACGTTGTGAACATGGTCACCCGTCTGCAGGAACGCGTCACCACGCGTGAGACCGAGGTCGGCAACAAGCTGTCCACGTTCAAGGATGCGTTGGCGGAAGCGGTCGCTGCGGGCAAGATGAGCGAGGAAGAGCTGAATGCCGTTCGTAAGCTCCATCGTGAAGCGCAGTGGTTCTTCGACTTCTGCTACGTGGAGAACGCGGAAGGTGCCCACAACTCCGAACTGGCCATGCACTGCCTGGATACCTCCGAGGAGAAGATCACCGAAGGCATGGCGCTGCTGGGCCTGTAAAGGACACATATGTCAAAACTTAAAAAACTGGGAAAACAGCTGTTTTCCATGAAATTTGCGATAGGGCTGCTGGTGGTGCTGGCGTTATACTGCTCCGCCGGCAGCTTTATCAGTCAAGGTCAAAGCTACGAGTGGTACGCGGCAGTATATTCCGAACGCACCGCTGGCCTGATCATCGCGCTGCATCTGGACGATGCGTTCCATAGTGTTACGTTTATCGTTTTAAGTGCACTCTTGTGCCTGGACCTGCTGATGTGCGACATCATCCGTCTGCCGCAACTGCTGCGGCGCTTCCGGGCGGAGCGGGACCCCGAAAAGATCCTCAAAAGCGGTGCGGAGTGTACGGCCGAGGGGCTTGCGGATCCGGCATCGGTGTTTGAGGCCTTCCACATGACGCAGGTGCACAGCGGGACCACGGGAGAGGGGACCGAATACCGTGCGGCATCGAAGCACAGCATCGGGCTATGGGGCGCCTGGATCTGCCATCTCGGCATCCTCCTGCTGATCTTGGGTTTCGGCCTGGGCCAGATGACCAAGGAGGAATACGCGGTCTATGGTGTAGCGGGGCAGACGCGGCAGATCGGGAACACGGAAAAGTTCGTGACGATCGATGATTTCCAGGTAGATCTGCGCGAGGACGATACGGTGCGGCAGTATACCGCCAGCCTTACGGTGACGGATGTCGCGACCGGTACTTCCGAAAGCGGTAAAGCCTCCGTCAACCATCCGGCAAAGCTCTTCGGCATGAAATTCTACCAGAATTCCACCGGCTGGGCGGCCACAGTGCGTGTCTATAAGGATGAGACGCTGCTGCAGGAAGAAGTCCTGTGTGCCGGTGAATATATGGCGGTGGAGGAGATGCCGGATCTGACCATCTGGCTGAACGCATTTTATCCGGACTATGCCCTGGTCGATGGGCAGCCCCTCACTATGTCGGGCAGTCTGAACAACCCCGGGTACCTGTACTCTGTCTATTACGCGGACCAGGTCATCGGCATGAATGTGCTGATGGAAGGGGAGCAGATCACCATCGATGATTATAAGGTCACGTTTTCGGATCCGCAGAGTTACACCATCCTGCAGATCAAGCGGGATCGTTTCGTATGGCTGGCCTTCGTCGGCGGTATGATCCTGATGCTTGGATTAGGCCTGGCGTTCTACCTGCAGCCTGTGAAGATCTGGGCACTGCGGTCGGAGGATGGATGGACCATGTACGGTTCCAGCAGAAAAGGCGGGGCGCTGTTCAAAGAACGATTTGAGCAGGCCACGCAAGTAAAGAATGGAGAGACAACAGCATGAGTAGTACGATGCTGCAGATCGAGAGCGTATTGTTCTCCATCGTGATGGCGGTCTATTTCGCCTCCACGATCCTGTATTTTGTGTATATCGCGGTCAAGAAGGAAGCAGTATCCCGCATCGCGGTGATCGTGCAGATCCTGGGCCTGGTGCTGCATACGGTGGCTTTGATCCTGCGCGGGATCGGTGCCGGCCGTCTGCCGCTGACCAATCAATATGAATTCGCCACCAGTTTTTCCTGGGGCATCTGCCTCGTCAGCCTGATCTTTATCTTGAAGTTCAAGTTCCCGGTGCTAGGCGCCTTCGCCTCGCCGGTCAACCTGCTGATCATCGGCTACGCGGCCATGCAGAGCAAGGAAGTGCACGAGCTCATGCCGGCGCTGCAGTCTAACTGGCTGGGCTTCCATGTATCCACGGCGATCATCGCCTATGGCTCTTTCGGCGTCTCCTTCGTGCTCGGCATCATTTTCCTGCTGCGTGACAGGATGACGGAGCAGGGCGGGTTCCTGGACCAGCACATCCCGAACAAGGAGAAGCTGGATACCATCGCCTACCGCAGTGTAGCGCTGGGACTCCTGTTCCTGAGTCTTACCATCGTGACCGGTGCCATCTGGGCAGAGAATGCCTGGGGCAGCTACTGGTCCTGGGATCCGAAGGAGACCTGGTCGCTGGTCACCTGGATCATCTACGCGATCTATCTGCATTTGCGCATCCGCAATGGATGGAAGGGAAAGGCAGCGGCGGTCTTCGCCGTGATCGGATTCATCTGCGTGCTGTTCACTTACATCGGCGTCAATACGTTCCTGCCGGGGGTGCACAGTTACAAATAAATAGTTTGCAGTGATTTTGGAGGGAAATACAAATGAACTATATGGAAGAGGCGCTGCGCCTGCATGGGGCATGGCAGGGCAAGATCGAAGTCATCTCCCGTGTGAAGGTGGAAACAAAAGAGGACCTGTCCCTGGCCTATACGCCGGGCGTAGCACAGCCCTGCCTGGAGATCCAGAAGGATCCGGACCTGTCATTTAGCCTGACGCGCCGTCACAATCTTGTCGCGGTCATCACGGATGGCACGGCGGTCCTGGGTCTGGGCGATATCGGCCCGGAAGCGGGCATGCCGGTCATGGAAGGTAAATGCGCCTTATTCAAGGCCTTTGCCGACGTGGATGCCTTCCCGCTGTGCATCAAAAGCAAGGACGTGGACGAACTGGTCCGCACCATCTATCTTTTGAGCGGCAGCTTCGGCGGCATCAACCTTGAGGATATCGCGGCGCCTCGCTGCTTCGAGGTGGAGCGCAGGCTGAAGGAGATCTGCGACATCCCGGTCTTCCACGATGACCAGCATGGGACGGCCATCGCGGTAGGAGCGGCGCTGATCAATGCGCTGCGTGTGGTCGGTAAGGAGATCAGTGCAGCGAAGGTCGTGATCAATGGCGCCGGTTCCGCGGGCATCGCCATCGGCAAGCATCTGCTGAACCTAGGGGTACGTCATCTGAAGATGGTGGATCGCAACGGTATCCTCTGCGCGGGCATCGAGATGAACCCGGTGCAGGCGGAGATGGCGGAGATCACCAATCCCGAGCATTTCAGCGGACTTCTGGCGGATGCTATGAAAGGTGCCGACGTGTTCATCGGCGTGAGTGCCCCGCACATCGTGACGAAGGACATGATCTGCAGCATGGCGGAGCAGGCGATCGTCTTCCCAATGGCCAATCCAGTGCCGGAAATCGAGCCGGAGGACGCGCTGGAAGCAGGTGCTGCCATCGTGGGTACCGGCCGCAGCGACCATCCCAACCAGATCAACAACGTACTGGTCTTTCCAGGCCTGTTCCGTGGCGCGCTGGACGTGCGTGCGCGTGACATCAACGAGGAGATGAAGCAGGCGGCTTCTTACGCTTTGGCCGATCTGGTCCCGGTGGAGGAGCTGAGCAACACCTATATCCTGCCGGCAGCATTCGATAAACGCGTCGGCCCGACGGTCGCCGCAGCGGTGGCTAAAGCGGCCCGTGCAAGCGGAGTTGCACGGCTGTAAGAAAAAAACGGAGCTTTTTCAAGAATTTTTTGAAAAAGCTCTTTTTTCATGCAATAAAACACCTTTCTTCTGCATTGATATAGTGAAAGCACAAAGAAAGGAAGTGTGAGTTATGAAACGAAAGATCTTTGCATGGATGTTGGCTCTGCTTTTTGTATGCGGTTTGGTCAAGGTGCCGGTGGAAGCGGCCTCGGAGCAGATCCGGAAGACCACCTATGAAGGAAACGGTGAGGTCGATGTCGACTTTAACGGTCGAGTACAGTACAAGAACGTCAAGGTAACGGTCAAAGCCCCGGACGGCACGAAGCTGAAAGCGGTGGTCACGGACAAGGACAGTGATGATCTGGACTTCAAAGTCACCGGCCTTGAACCGAACACCAAGTATACCTACACCATCTCCGGCGTGCGGTTCAACAAAAGCGGTTCCTTCATGAAAGTCAGCGGCACTTTCAAAACACCGAAAACGGAGCTGGCCATCAGGAAGGTAAAGTACGACAGAGAAGATAAAGAACTGGAGATCGAATTCTTCAGCCGGGTCCAGTTCAAGAACGTAAAAGTTACCTTGATCGACGAGAACGGTGGCAGCAAAAAGCTGAAGGTGCTGGAGAAAGATCGCGATGAACTGGAAGTCCGTGCCGGTACTTTGAAGCGCGGCCATACCTACACGATCCAAGTCCAGGGTGTGCGGCAGTACAAGAAAGGGTCTTACACCACGGTGACTAAGAGCTTTACTGTCAAATAAATGTATCTTTTTCACAAAAACTGTTTGCAATAGATCGTTCTTGTGCTATACTATTCACAAAAGGAGGCTCGAATAAGAGCCTCCCGAGGAAAGGACTGATCGTATGAAATTCAATTTCACAGGCAAACAGCTTGAAGTAACGGACAGCCTGCGGGCGTATGCGGAGAAAAAAGTCGGCAAGATCGATAAGTTCTTCAGATACGAGTCGGATGCGCAGGTCACGTTCTCCAGAGAACGCGGCCGGATGACTGCTGAAGTCACGCTGAAAAACGGCAGCCGCATCTATCGTGCCAGCAACACCTCCAAAGACATGTACGCATCTCTTGATACATGCGTCAGCGCCATCGAGCGGCAGATCCGCAAGAACAAGACCCGCCTGGCCAAGAACCTGCGCGAAGGCGCTTTGGATGACCTTCCGGAAGTACCGCAGGATCTTTGGGAGGAAGAGGGCGAGTTCGATGTCGTTCGTGTCAAACGTTTCGATATCAAGCCGATGACCGTTGAAGAAGCTATCCTGCAGATGAACTTGCTGGATCATCAGTTCTTCGTCTTCCAGAACCGGAGCGAGGACGATGCATTCGCCGTAGTCTATCGCCGCAACAATGGCGGCTATGGCCTGATCGAGGCCGAGGAAGACTGAAGCGCCCTCAACTGACGACCGATCACAAACAACTAAAAAACCCGCTCCACTCGGAGCGGGTTTTTGATGGGATCGAATGTGTCAGAATGTAGAAACACCGAAGCTGTTGACCATACCATCCAGCTTGATGCCCATCTTGCACAGCGGGCACTCGGTGGAGACGTTGCTTTCGTAATCATCCAGAACATCAGTTCCAAAGATCGCAGTGACCGGGAAGCCCATGCACTCTTCGACACGGGTGAAGATGGAGCAGATGCCGACCGGGATACCGCGGTAGTAGCGGATGGCTTCGATCGCGGCTTGTACGGTGTAACCGGTGGTGACGGAAGCGGCCAGGACCAGGACACGTTTGCCGACGATCATCGGCGCGGTATTGTCGCGGAAGATGAGCTGGCTGCCGGTGGTATGTTCCGGCGTTACGACGTAGATGGTCTGATGGGCGTTCATGTTGGTGAAACCGGCCTTGGTCAGCTCACTGGCCATGCAGGCGCCTACGACCTCAGTACCGTCCAGGCACAGGATGGTGTCGATGACGGTGGAGGATTTGAAGCGCTGTGCCAGTTCGATGGCGGCTTCGCGGGCCTCAGACAGACGATGCTTGGTCATGGTAAGGTCGATATAATAATTGATATGGCTGTGGCTGGTGGCGAAATGCCCTCTGGCGACACGCAGGGCAAGATTGCTGCCCGGATTGGGATACGTAATGATCTGGATGGCCATTGTGGTACGCTCCTTTGTGTTCATTTCGATAATTTGCTACGTTCCATGATAGCAGATTTGCGGCTCGATGTCAACTTTCAGCTGTTTAAAGCGAAAACTTGTCAAACGGGTGATAATTCGTTATAATAGGGGAAACTTATGAATCCTAAGGAGTACCATGCTCATGCAAGATTTCATCCAATTCCTTACGAAGTCACCGGTCAGCTTCTTCGCGGTGCGTGCACTGCGCAGAAAGTTCGTGGATGCCGGTTTTACCGAGCTTTCTTTGACAGATCCGAACTGGCAGGTCGCTGCCGGCGGCCGTTATTATCTTACGGTGGGGGATTCGGCGTGTTTCGCCTTTGTCCTGCCCGAAGACCTGAGCAAGATCAAGGCTCCGGTCTACCGTATGATCGGTGCCCATACCGATCAGCCCTGCCTGCGCGTGAAACCCTCGCCGGACATGCGCCAGAATGGGTACTATAAACTGAATATCGAGGTCTATGGCGGTCCCATCTTCTCGACCTGGCTGGACAGACCGCTGTCTTTGGCCGGTCGCGTTACTTTGAAGAGCGATGACGTTTTTGAGCCGGAGGTCCGCTATGTGGACCTGAAGAAGCCGGTGCTCGTCATCCCGAACCTGGCCATCCACATGAACCACGACGTAAATAAGGGTGTCGCACTGGATCCGCAGACGGATCTGCTGCCTGTCGGAGGCCTGGCGGAGGGACAGGATGCTACGCTGCTGATGGATGCGCTTTGCGCGGCACTGGACGTGAAGGCCGAGGACATCCTGGATTTCGACCTTTTCACCTATACCACCGAGCCACCCTGCGTGGTCGGTTTCAAGGATGAGTTCCTTTCTGCTCCGCATCTGGATGATCTGGTCATGGTGCATACGGCGGCCACCGCTTTGATGGCGGCGAAGCCCCAGACCGGTGTCAATATCTTCTGCGGGTTCGACCATGAGGAAGTGGGCAGCCGGTCCCGGATGGGTGCCGGTTCCGAGACATTGTACATCCTTCTGGAGAAGCTTTCCAAGGCATTGGGCAGACCGCATCTGACAGAGGATCTGATGGAGTCTTTCATGATCTCGGGAGATGTGGCCCATGCCACCCATCCCAACCATCCGGAACGTCATGACCCGGTGCTCACCACCTATCTTGGCAAAGGCCCGGTCATCAAGATCGCTGCCGGGCAAAGCTATGTGACACAGAGTGCGGATTATGCGGTCTATGAGCAGATCTGCCGTAAAGCCGGCGTTCCCGTGCAGAAATTCACCAACCGTTCCAATGCCCGGGGCGGTTCGACCATCGGCCCGATCATTGCCGGCCGCATCCCATGCCGCATCGTGGATATGGGCGTGCCGATCCTGGCCATGCATTCCGCTCGTGAACTGATGGCGGTCCAGGATCACGCATATACAAGAAAGTCCTTTGTAACGTTTTACAATGAATAAGGCTTAAGCCGGAGGTGCATCATGAAACTGAATCGCAAAGAACTTAAGAACAAGGAAGCATGGGCTGAGATCGGGATCAAAGTGCCGGAATACGACGTTGCCGCGGCCGCAGCCAAAGCGGTGGAAGCACCGCGCTGGATCCATTTCGGTATCGGCAATATCTTCCGCATCTTTTTGGGCGGGATCGCTGATGAACTGTTGGAGAAAGGTCTGTTGGACCGGGGTATCACCTGTATCGAGACCTTCGATTTCGATGTCGTGGACAAGATCTATACACCGTTCGACGACCTGGTGCTGTCCGTCATCCTCAAGAGCGACGGTACCCGGGACATGAAGGTGCTGGGTTCCCTGGCAGAAGCCATCAAGGCGGATCCGGCGAATGCGGAGCAGTGGGGCCGTATGTTGGCTGCCTTTGCCAGTCAGGACCTGCAGCTGATCACGTTCACCATTACCGAAAAAGGTTATGCCTTGACCAGTTCGGACGGTGTGTATCTGCCCTACGTGCAGAAAGATATCGAAAATGGGCCGGATCAGGCGCGAGGCGCCATGGGCGTGGTCGCCGCGGGTCTGTTCCGTCGTTTTGAAGAAGGCGCGCTGCCGGTAGCCCTGGTCTCCATGGATAACTGCGCGAACAATGGCCGCCTGTTGAAGGAATCCGTTGTGACGATGGCGGAAGAGTGGGCGAAACTTGGGTTTGTGCCGGAAGCTTTCGTAGAATACGTGTCCGACGAGGAGACGGTCGCTTTCTGCTGCACCATGATCGACAAGATCACCCCGCGCCCCAGTGAGCAGATCGCTGATGATCTGGAAGCTCTGGGCATCGAGGATATGCAGCCGGTCATCACATCGAAACGTACCTACATCGCACCGTTCGCGAACGGCGAAGGCCCCCAGTACGTGGTCATCGAGGATCGATTCCCCAACGGCCGTCCTATGCTGGAAGAAGGCTTCGGCGTCTATTTGGGCGATTATGATACGGTCAGCCGCTCGGAGCGCATGAAAGTCACCGCGCTGCTGAACCCGGTACATTCCGCGACCGGCCCCATCGGTGTCGTCTTAGGGATCGATCTGTTCGCAGATATGCTGGAGCAGGTCCCTGCCGTGCTGAAGATGGCCAAGGCCGTGGCATATCAGGAAGGTCTGCCCATGGTCAAGGATCCGGGCATCCTTTCACCACAGGCTTTTGTGGACGAGTTGTTCGAGGACCGTTTCCCGAACAAATAT
>JAILDJ010000062.1 GCA_024689505.1 Clostridiales bacterium | reverse complement strand
GCGGACGTGACCAAAGCCCTGCACTATGGCAAGGACCGTCTGGTCACCGAGCCCACCCCGAAGCTGGGCCGTTTCGATGTCCTCTTCTCCACCGATGACGCAACGCGGATCTATGAATACTTCGTGGACAAGACGAGCGCGGATCTGATCGTACGTCAGCTGTCCGACTGGACGGTCGGCAAGGCGATCTGCGAGAACCAGGGCGGCGATACCATTACCGTGGAGGCAGTTTCCTCCCTGAGCAACTCCTCCGCCGACTATCCGATCGACGGTGAAGGTGCGGCGATCTACGACCGCTTCCTGATCCGTGACGGTGTGGTGGAGAACAACTGGGGCAGCCGTCAGTTCAGCCAGTATCTGGGTCTCGAAAAGAGCTCCCAGGTACGCAACGCGGTCTTCTCCGGCGGCGCACGCGTCGAAGAAGAAGTCCGCTCCGGTGATTATCTGGAGATCGTGGAATTCTCCGACTTCCAGGTCGACCCGATGGCGGGTGACATCGCCGGCGAGATCCGCCTGGGCTATCTGCACCAGGACGGCAAAGTCTCCATCGTGTCCGGCGGTTCTGTGACCGGCTCCATGGGCGAAGTCCTGGGCACCATGGAATTCTCCAAGGAGACAGAACAGTACGATACCCTGGTGATCCCGAAAGTGACCAAGCTGAAAGGCTTGAAGATCACGGGCATCGCGTAAAGGACAAAAAGACAAGGGAGTGTGAGAAAACGAGTAATCGTTTTTCACACTCCTTTTCATATGGTTTTGAATCTAAAATCTGTCCCGTGGAAGGTAAATCATGCCTAGGAATAGAAAAACTGGCTAAAGGCATGTATTTATTCGTGGTATAAATTCCTCAAAACATGCCCTTACAATGGATTTTGCCCCAAAGGTGGGTATGATGACGCGTTCCCGTCAGGGCTGATACCTACCTTAAACGATGATTTGATGAAAAAGGCATGTATTGCCGCCGTCAAATCAACTGGTTGATACATGCCTTTTAGCGATATATATATAAAAGGGCATGAAATGCAGTCAAACTTTTCTTGACTGATACATGCCATTTTATCAAATAAGTGATTTGTGCATGAAACACTGCAAAAACTATGGTTTTTTATCGCGCTGCTCTTCCCAAGAAATCAGAATTCATCAGTTTTTTTCATAAAACACCAACGTCATTCTTTCATTGATCACTTCTGTCCGACCGCTCTTTTTGTATCCGATCTTCTCGTACAGATGACAATTGCCCGCCTCTTCCTGTATGGTATCAAGAAACCATCTTTCGACTTCCGGGTGCATTCTTTCGATCTCCAGCAAAGCCTCCTGCGCGATGCCCCTGCCTTGGTATTGCGGCAAAACACCTAAAGCAGAGACTCGCCCGCTTTTGTCTGCATCATCGATGTTGATCCGGACCGCTCCGACGGCCGTGCCATCCAAAACGAACAGATAACCAGTCGTACCGGCCCTCATATATTTGCGAAACACTGTTTCCTTCGATTCCATATATGGGTTCGATCCATCATCATGATATTTCTCATACAAAGGCTTGTATGCCATCTGTTGTATTGCATAAACAGTGTCGATATCGCTTTCTTTAAAGCGAATGATCTCGATCTTCATACGATCCACTCTCCAAAATCTTTTCTTTCATCATTTCTCTGCGATACTGCGCCGGCGTCTGACCTGTGGTTTCCCGAAAGACGCGGATGAAGTAGTTGACTGAACTGAAAGTCAGCTGCTCCGCGATCTCTCTGATGCTTTTATTTGTGGATTCCAGGAGTACTTTGGCACGGTCGATGCGTGCCTGCTGGATATACCGGTTCACCGACAACCCAGTCTCTTTCTTGAATTTTTCCGAAAGATAATACTCCGAGTACCCGGCAAGCTGCGCCAGATCCCGCAAAGAGATCTCCCGTTCCAGGCTGAGTTCGATCAGGTCGCAGCAGCGTTGGATCGTGCGGGAATACCGCGGGTCCTGCCGCAGTTGGTGCACCCGATAAATAAAATCGTGATACATGGTATTCGCCATGGCTGTCAATTCTCCGGAATCACGGCAATCTTCCGCCGCCTGTATATATGAATCGCCAAGGGGATAGGCAACGTCCGGCGACAAACCACCCTCGATGGCGGCCCGGCTGACCAACGTGGCGAAAACGACGATGCTCGTCTTCATCTGCCGCAAGGGGTCAGTTCCTTGCACGGGCACGCCGGGACTCAGTTTAATACTGTTTTGCAATACGGAATGATAACTGATATTTCCCTCGCGCACCATGCGCAGCATAGCCTGTTCTGCCTGATACACCTGGCCCCGGTCCCGCTGCCGCTCCAGCATCGGCTGTTTGGAACTGTCAACGGTATCTTTGACCAGCACGGCTTCCAATCCCAGCTGCGTTCCATGCAATACATTATGTACCAACAGCACATAGCGCACGAAGATCGCGAAAGGCAGGACCGGCATCTCCTCCAGGCGGCGGATCATTTCGTTTTCCCATCGGATATCTTCTGTGCGCCAGGAAGAATGACGCATCACCTGACGGATCTGCGAGGCGGTGGGCAGCGTATAGAAGACCGGTCCCATCACATACATAAGGTCATGACCATGCTCTTTTTCATAGGTGACCGCCCACTGCATGCCCAAAGATGATCCAATAAGGACCGGCACCGGTTCCAT
>JAILDJ010000045.1 GCA_024689505.1 Clostridiales bacterium | reverse complement strand
ATGATACGTGCGGTCTGTACGCGTCAGGCGCGTGATCTTTCCGCCGATATTCAGACCGTTATAGCCCAGATTGATGCCGAACGTTTTCAGGATCTGCTGGTCTGTGCTGCGCAGAAGTTTTTCAATGGCTTCGTAATAGGGGCTTTCGTCGTTGTGAAGCAGATCCTGCACCAGCGAATAGACTTCGTTGGTAAAACGGCCTTTGGTAAACAGCCTGCCCAGGTCAGCCAGCTTGCGCACACTCCGCTTCGGGTCTTCCGCGATCTCCCGCAGACTGCGTTCTACGGTGGAATCGATAATCGCGCGGGTAATGGGGTTTGGTCTGACAGCCGGATGTTCTGACATGGGATCCTCCCTGATTCTTTTTCGTGGTTTAATATCTAAACAACAGAAAATTGTTTTTCACAGCATGTTCAGTGTACAGCGGAAAGCGGCAAAAAAACATGGTCAAAAGCGGAAATATGTCCTATCCGGAAAAATCTGTTTGCAACGGCCTGCGAGGTGTGTTACAATACTAGCCCGTGGGGAAATCCCGCGTCCTTGTTTTCCGGGATGCCGGAAAGCCTGATGTCCAAAAGGAGGAAAAGACATGAACAAGTATGAATTGGCACTGGTCGTAAGCGCTAAGCTGGATGACGAAGCCAGAGAGGCGGTCGTCGAAAAAGCAAAAGGCTACATTACCCGTTTCGGCGGCGAGATCGGCGAGATCGACGCCTGGGGGAAAAAACGCCTGGCCTATGAGATCCAGTACGAAAAAGAAGGCTTCTACTATTTTATTCCGTTTGAAGCAGAGCCGACGGCTCCGGCTGAGATCGAACGTCACTGCAGGATCATGGAAAACGTACTGCGTTACCTGATCGTACGCACGGACGCGGAATAATTGAGCACATTACCGGGTAGAAGGAGGAATCATCATGGCTTACGAAAGAAATGAGAATACAAACGCTGCCGCTCCGGCAGAAAGAAGCGAAGCACCGTCCCGCAGACGTGCTCCCCGCAGAAGACGGAAAGTCTGTGTATTCTGTGGAAAAGACAATGTTGTCGATTACAAGGATGCCGCCAAGATGCGCAAGTACATCTCCGAGCGGGGCAAGATCCTTCCGCGCCGCGTGACAGGCAACTGCGCCAAGCATCAGCGCGCCGTGACGCTGGCCGTGAAACGCGCCCGTCATCTGGCGATCCTGCCGTACGTAGAAGACTGAGCAGAACCGAAAAGCAAGTTCCGAAGATGAGACCGGTTTCGGTCTCATCTTCAGACTGTAGACAAAGTCCAGGGTATATGCTCTGGATTTTGCCTTGTTATTAAGGAAAGAGACCGCCTGAAATGGTATAATAATAGCATCAAATCCAAGGCGGTATCCCCTTATGATGACACAGAATGCAGATAAGAAACGGGAACAGGTCCAGATGTTCTGCATGGATGATCTGGTGCCGGAAGATCATCTCCTGAGGCTGATCGACAAGGCCATCGACTGGACATTCATCTATGATCTCGTCGAGGAGAAGTATTCACCCGGCTTCGGAAGACCGAGCATGGATCCGGTCATGCTGATCAAGATCCCGTTTATTCAGTATCTCTATGGGATCCGGAGCATGCGGCAGACGATCCGGGAGATCGAAGTCAATGTCGCCTACCGGTGGTTCCTCGGGCTGGAGATGCTCGATCCTGTCCCGCATTTTTCCACTTTCGGAAAGAACTACTCCCGCCGCTTTAAGGATACCGACCTTTTCGAACAGATCTTTGAACACATCCTCTCCGAATGCTATAAGTATAAACTGGTAGATCCTACGGAAGTCTTTGTCGATGCCACCCACGTGAAAGCCAGAGCAAACAATAAAAAGATGAGGAAACGCATCGCACAGCAGGAAGCAAAGTTCTACGAGGAGCAGCTCAAAGAAGAGATCAATGCAGACAGGGAAGCACACGGAAAGAAACCGTTGAAGGAAAAGAAGGATGATGATCCGAAGAACGGTGCTTCCGGCGGAGGAAAAGAGATCAAAGAGAGCATTTCGGATCCGGACAGCGGCTGGTTCCACAAGGGAGAACATAAACAGGTCTTTGCCTATGGTGTCGAGACGGCCTGTGACAAGTATGGATGGATCCTTGGATACAGCGTACATCCCGGGAACCAGAATGACAGTGTGACCTTCCCTGTACTGTATAACAAGATCAGGGGTATCGGTATAGAAACGATGATCGTGGATGCGGGATATAAGACACCGGCGATCGCGAAGCTTTTAATGGATGACGGGATCAGGCCCCTGTTCCCGTATAAGAGCCCCATGGCCAAGGAAGGTTTCTTCAAAAAATACGACTACGCCTATGACGAGTATTATGACTGTTATGTCTGTCCGAACGGGAAGATACTGAAATACAGTACGACAAACCGTGAAGGATACCGGGAATACAAGAGCTGCGGGGCGGTATGTGAGCATTGTCCGTACCTGTCACAGTGTACGGCGAGCCGGGATCATGTAAAGGTCGTCACCCGGCATGTATGGGAGCCATACATGGAGATGGCGGAAGATATCCGGCATACGCTAGGAATGAAAGAGCTTTATCAACAAAGGAAGCAGACCATTGAAAGGATATTTGGGACAGCCAAGGAGAACCACGGTTTCCGATACACCCAGCAATACGGAAAAACCCGGATGGAGATGAAGGTCGGGCTTACCTATGCATGCATGAATCTGAAAAAGCTGGCCAGGATCCTGAAGAAAAGGGGATGGCTGCCAGGGGCACCCACTTCATTTTTCCTCCGATTTCATGTTTTTCTTCAAAATCTGGAAGTTAAAAGAAAAGTCGTGCTCAGCCTTGCGGCTTGAACACGACTTTGTCTTCAGTCTGAGAGCAGATGCTTTACGCATCTGCTCTTGGCGTCGATGTCGGCCACGGGCCTCCGGGCCCCGGTTTTGCATCTCCCAGTACATCGAAAGCAAAATCCTTTTCACGTTCAATCACATCGTTGATCAAGGACCGGATATCATTACCGCCGTTTACATTTTCCAATTGTTCTTCCGGTATTCTTTTGGTCTCTTTGAAAGAATCTTTATTGTTCTCCATAACGGTTCTCCCTTCTATACGCTAACTCTTTTACAAGTCACATGCGCATTTGGC
>JAILDJ010000042.1 GCA_024689505.1 Clostridiales bacterium | reverse complement strand
CGCGTACTCGGCGGCGGACTGGTCCGGGATTCCTTGCTGATCCTTGCCGCTAAACCCGGCGCGGGCAAATCGACACTGCTGCTGCAGACCGCGCAGTGCGTGGCGGAGCAGGGGCATACGGTCCTCTATATTTCCGGTGAGGAAAGCGAGAGCCAGATCCGCCGGCGGGCTGAACGCATCCTGTCCGGCATCCACCCGAAGATCTGGGTCTATGCCACGACCAGTATGAATCAGATCCTCGGCGCCGTTCAGGAGACGGACCCTTCGGTGATGATCATCGATAGTATCCAGACCATGGCGCTGGATGAGAATGCCTCCCGTCCGGGATCTCCGACCCAGGTCATGGAATGCACACAGTTGCTGATGAAGCTTGCGAAGGATCCGGACCATCCGCGGGCGATCCTGATGGCCGGTCAGCTGACCAAAGATGATGAGCTTGCCGGCGTTCGCTCATTGGAGCATATGGTGGACACCGTGCTCTACATGGAAGCGGACAATGGTGAGGAACTGCGCATGCTGTCCGCGACCAAGAACCGCTTTGGAAGCACCGGAGAAATGGGATTCTTCACGATGGAAGAAGATGGCCTGAAGGCGATCGACAACCCTTCTGAGTATTTCATGACCCGCAGGACAGCGGGACAGGAAGTAACGGGCAGTGCACTGACGGTCGTCAAGGAAGGCACGCGGCCTGTCATCGCGGAGGTCGAAGCGTTGGTCTCACAAAGCTTCACACCGTATCCCTCACGCATCTCCGAGTGTATGAAACGAGACCAGCTTTCCACGCTGATCTCCATCCTCGAGCAGCGGGGCGGTCAGCCATTATACGATAAAAATGTGGTCATCAAAACGACGGGTGGACTGAAACTGAACCAGCAGTCGGCCAATCTCGCAGTGATCATGGCGATCGTGTCCTCTTCGCTGCGCAAAAGCATCCCGGTGGATCACGTGTTCATCGGAGATGTAGGATTGACCGGAGAGTTGAAGAAAGTGCCGCAGATGGAAAGCAGGATCCGAGAACTGCAGCGGATGGGCTTCAAACGGGTCTATATACCTGCAGGAGCACTGCGGCGGGAAGTACAGGATAAATATCAGAATATCGAGATCAAAGCCTTAAGGACCTTGTCACAGGTGCTCAGAGACGTGTTCGGGGATATCAAACCGGTATTCTAAGGAATTCAGGAGGGAAACCAATGCTGGATTACGAGAAGGAAAAAGAGAAAAAAGCCTTCAAAGAAATGACCTGGGCTCAGAAAAGGGAGCATATCAAGGAATACTATCGTATGCCCATCCTGCTGGGACTCGTGGGATTGTTCATTTTAGGATGGGCCTTGAACCACTATGTGATCAATCCGCCGAAAGATCCTTCTGTCAACATCACCTTCCATTCCATCGAGATCGATGGTGTAGCAGCGGTACAACTGGGCAAGAGCCTTCAGGAGCCGTTCCCTGAATTGTTCGATAAGCGTCATGAGGTCGAGATCATCACCAACCAGGTCGGCCTGGATTCCATGGGCAACGGTGAGGATGAATACGCTTCCGCCATGAAGATGCTGGCGATGATGTCGGCGAAGAGCATAGACCTGGTCATCGGGGATTCGCTGGCCATGCAGGCGGATGCCTATAATTCCTACCTGATGCCGCTCACGGACGTATTCACTGAGGAAGAACTGGAGAGGATCCGGGAACTGGGATACGTTCAGGAGGACGCGGATTCCTGCATCATCGAGGTCGGCCCTGGAGATTACGATGAAAATGGTTATCCGATCCAGCTGGATCCGGTACCGTTCATGGTCGATATCTCCGGAAACTTCAACGTCCGCAAGATCATCAGTGGAGAGCCGACGTACATCGGCTTTGCGGCCAATGCACAACATCTGGAAGAAGCGAAGAAGATATTTTGGTACTTTTTGACCGGCGGAGAATAAGCCGTTTATATTGACAAGGCCTTTTAAAAACAGGTACAATATTATCAGTCAAATACGATCAAAAGGAGACATAAAATGGCGATCGAGTACACAAATGCCGGCGTGAACGTTGAAGCAGGGTATGAAGCGGTCAAATTGATGAAAGCGCATGTGCAGCGCACCATGAACGATCGTGTGGTCACCGACCTTGGCGGTTTCGGCGGCCTGTTCTCTCTGAAGGGACTGGATATGGAGGAGCCGATCCTGGTCTCCGGCACGGATGGTGTGGGCACCAAGGTCAAACTGGCATTCCTGCTGGACAAACATGATACCGTCGGTATCGATGCTGTCGCGATGTGCGTCAATGACGTCATTTGCTGCGGCGCCTCCCCCTTATTCTTCCTGGATTATATCGCCTGCGGCAAGAACGATCCTCAGAAGATCGCGGATATCGTCAA
>JAILDJ010000022.1 GCA_024689505.1 Clostridiales bacterium | reverse complement strand
GAGCATGAGGAAGAAGTCGAATATGATGAACATATCTGGCTCTCCCTGCGCAATGCAGAGGTGCTGACAGACGAGATCGCGCAGGCGCTCCAGAAGATCGATCCAGCAAACGCCGGAACGTACAAGGATAATGCCGCTGCGTATATCGAGAAATTGGATGCACTGGATCAGGCCTATCAGGCAGCCGTTGCCGAGGCTGCCCGGAACACCCTGCTTTTTGGAGATCGGTTCCCGTTCCGTTATCTTGTGGATGACTATGGTCTGTCTTATTATGCGGCCTTTGTGGGCTGTTCGGCGGAGACAGAGGCCAGTTTTGAGACCATTTCTTTCCTGGCGCAAAAGGTTGATGAGCTTTCTCTGCCTGTGGTCATGACGATCGAGGGCAGCGATCACAGGATCGCGGAAACGATCATCCAGAATACACAAGGTCAGGATCAAAAGATCTGTTCTATGGATTCCATGCAGTCCATAACCGGCAAGGATGTGGAGCAAGGCGCAGCCTATCTGACCATCATGGAGCACAATCTTACAGCGCTCAAGGAAGCACTGCAATAGGAGGTATTTTTATGGCACTGCTCACCATCCAGGATCTTTCTCTGGGATATGATACACATACCATCGTGGAGCATCTGGATTTTAGCGTCCAGGAGGGAGACTATCTTTGCATCGTAGGAGAAAACGGGTCCGGGAAAACGACGTTGATGAAGACATTGCTCCAGCTGCAGGAACCACTGAAGGGAAGGATCCTGATCGGTGACGGGCTTAAAAAGAACGAGATCGGATATCTGCTCCAGCAGACCCTTGTGCAAAAGGATTTCCCTGCATCCGTACGCGAGATCGTCTTGTCTGGATGTCAGGGCCACACGGGCCTCAGGCCGTTCTACAATAAAGCGGAGAAGCGGATGGCGGAGGAAAATATGGAGCGCATGGGGATAGCGGATCTCGCAAACCGTTGCTATCGTACGCTCTCCGGCGGCCAGCAGCAGCGGGTCCTTTTGGCAAGAGCCTTATGCGCCACGCGCAGGATCCTGCTTCTGGATGAACCTGTCTCCGGGCTGGACCCGAAGGTCACCGCGGAAATGTACAGCCTGATCGAAAAGCTGAACAAGGAAGGGATCACGGTGCTCATGATCAGTCATGACATCGAGGCCGCGGTGCGGTACGCAAGCCACATCCTGCATATAGGCAATTCGGTCTTCTTTGGTACGCGGGATGCGTACCTGACCAGTAATATCGGCAGTTACTTCCTACAGCAGCAGAAAGGTGGTGGGGCATATGCTGGATAAACTTGTCTTGTACCTGCAGTATCCATTCGTACGCTATGCGCTCATCGTCGGTGTCCTGATCGCCCTGTGTTCGTCGCTGTTGGGTGTGACGCTGGTGTTGAAACGGTTTTCTTTCATCGGTGACGGACTTTCTCATGTTGCATTTGGCGCCATGGCGATCGCTGCCGTTTTGCAGCTGACCAATCAGATGCTTTTGGTCCTGCCGGTCACGATCCTTTGTGCAATCCTGCTTTTGAAAGCAGGGCAGCATGCGCAGATCAAGGGGGATGCCGCGATCGCCATGATCTCCACAGGAGCCTTGGCGTTCGGATATCTGATCATGAACGTTTTTTCCACCTCATCGAATCTGTCAGGTGACGTATGCAGCACGCTTTTTGGATCGACTTCCATTCTGACGCTGACACAGCGGGAGGTCTGGCTGTGTGTGGGTCTGTCGGTCCTGGTGATCCTGGCCTTTTTGCTCTTCTATAACAAGATCTTTGCCGTGACCTTTGACGAGGATTTCGCGAAAACAGCAGGAGTCAAGGCCGGCAGTTATAATCTGATGGTCGCGATCATCATCGCGGTGATCATCGTATTGGCCATGAATCTGGTGGGTTCCCTTTTGATCTCCGCGCTGGTGATCTTCCCGAGCCTGTCAGCCATGCGCCTGTTCCGCAGCTTCCGCAGTGTAACGATCTGCTCGGCTGTGCTCTCAGTATGCTGTGCGTTTTTAGGGATCATCATATCGATCCTGGCCGGTACGCCGGTCGGTTCCACCATCGTGGCCGTCGACGCGGCAGCGTTCGCGATCTGCTTTATTGCAGGAAAAATAACAGGAGGTACGCATCAATGAAACGAGGTTTGATCTCTTTGCTCTGTTTCGTGCTGTTGGTCGGTTTGACAGGGTGCGGCAGTACAGCCGGCGCGGCGGGCAAGACGGGGCCGCAGACGCAGAATGTGAACGATGTTCTGGAAGCAGGCATGGCGCAGGAGGACGAGGACAGCAGTATAGCGGAAGAAAGCGAATCTGCACCGGGATCCTCAGAAGTGCCGGTTGAAGAAGAAAAAGAGGAGACGTCTGTTTCAGAGGAGCCCGGGGAGGAGACACCGGAGGAAACGCCGATGGAATCATCTGGCGCATACGATGTGGACCTGACAGTCCTTTCCAGTACGATGGTATATTCCGAGGTATATAATATGCTCGTGGATCCGGACGAATACATCGGTAAAACGGTGAAGATGAACGGCGCGTTCTCCTACTTCCACGATGAAAACGCGGACAAGTATTACTTTGCCTGCATCATCCAGGATGCCACGGCCTGCTGCGCGCAGGGCATGGAGTTCGAACTTGCCGGTGACCCAACCTTCCCGGACGACTATCCGGAAGTCGGAGAGGAGATCACCGTCGTCGGTATCTATGATACCTATCAAGAAGGGGAACTGGTCTTCTGCACGCTGCGTGATGCGGAGTTCGTGGGATCTTGAAGAAACTGAGCCAAAGAAAAAAGGCAGTCCTGCTTGCGAGCAAGACTGCCTTTTATATAGTTATTGAATGTCTCGGTTCGATCACGCCAGTTCCCAGACGGTGCCTTCGCGGGTGTCCTTGATGGTCACACCTTTTTCGGCCAGCTCCGCGCGGATGGCGTCGGCCTGGGCGAAGTCCTTGGCCTTCTTGGCGGCCTTACGGGCGGCGATGCGCTCTTCGATCCAGGCGACCAGTGCGTCGTCGGCGGCCGGTTCTTCCGGGACAGCGTCCGCAGCGGCCAGCAGGTTCAAGGACAGGACCCGATCGAAATCATCGATGATGGCGCGCTTCGTGGCGCCGTTCAGGTCCGCCTTCAGCAGATCGTACAGGACGGTGATGCCCGAGGAGGTGTTCAGATCCTGCGCCATGGCTTCTGCGAATTTCATGTGCCATTCCTGCACGGATGCCGGATCGACCGTGCCGTCCTTTTCCAAGGTGCGGATGCGCTTGATCAGCTTATCATACGTGTTCTTTGCGTTATCCAGTACGTCCCAGGTGAAGAGCAGGGGCTTGCGGTAGTGGGACTGCAGGCAGAACAGACGATAGACCATGGGATCGTAGCCCTTGTTCTCCAACAGGGAAACGGTAAGGAATTCACCCTTGGATTTGCTCATCTTGCCGGTCTCGTCGTTCAGGTGCAGGACGTGGAACCAGTAGTTGCACCATTTATGGCCCAGATAGGCCTCGCTCTGCGCGATCTCGTTGGTGTGATGCGGGAAGATATTGTCCACACCGCCGCAATGGATGTCCAGGTATTCGCCCAGGTTCTCGATGGAGATGCAGGAGCACTCGATGTGCCAGCCAGGGTAGCCGACGCCCCAGGGGCTGTCCCATTTCAGCGCCTGATCCTCAAACTTGGAGCGGGTGAACCAAAGGACGAAGTCAGTCTTGTTCTTTTTAGCGGTGTCTTCTTCCACGCCTTCACGCACGCCTACGTTCAGATCCTCCTGATTATGGTTGGTCAGGACGTAGTAGTTGTCCAGCTTGGAAGTATCAAAGTAGACGTTGCCGCCGGCGACATACGCATACCCCTTGTCCAGCAGTGTCTGGACCATGTGGATGAAGCCGTCGATCATGGAAGTGGCAGGTACGACGGTATCCGGCTTGCGGATGTTCAGCTTGTTGCAGTCATTGAAGAAGGCCTCGGTGTACATCTGCGCGATCTCCATGACGGTCTTGTTTTCACGCTTGGCACCTTTGAGCATCTTGTCCTCGCCGGTATCGGCGTCGCTGGACAGATGGCCCACGTCGGTGATGTTCATGACGCGGTCGACCCTGTAGCCGATGTAGCGCAGGTATTTCTCCAGCACGTCTTCCATGATGTAGGAGCGCAGGTTGCCGATATGGGCAAAATGATAGACGGTGGGCCCGCAGGTGTACATGCGGACGACGCCCGGTTCGTTGGATACGAACGGGCTGATCTTGTTATCCAGTGTATTGTAAAGCTTTAAGGTAGCATCCATAGCGATAGGTTCCTTTCAAAATATGATTGATTATAGCAAATCCTGACGGGACAGGCAACTAAAAAATGGTTTGCTACGTGAGGTTTTTGATGATATACTTACGATATCACTTATAAAGGAGCGTGCCTTTCATGCGTTGGATCACAGAGGAAAACTATGAAGAAGTCATGCAGACCGTCGTCGAGCCGTTTCTTGCGGAACGCCGGACGGAAGGATATGACGAAAGGGTGCCCGGTCAGCCGGTCTATTATGAGCATTTCACCGCGGATGCCCCGAAAGGCGTGATCGTGATCAGCCACGGGTTCACAGAGTCAGTCAAGAAGTTTTATGAGGGAATCTACTACATGCTGCAGGCTGGATACGAGGTCTTCGGCATCGACCACCGCGGCCATGGACGGTCCTTCCGTCACAATCAGGATCTGCTGGTGGTGCATGTGGAACATTTCAAAGACTATGTACTGGACCTGAAGCATCTGGTGGATACCATCGTCAAGCCAGCCGCACAAGGCCTGCCGCTGTACCTGTACTGCCATTCCATGGGCGGATGTGTCGGTGCCTGGACCATCGAGGAATACCCGGAACTGTTCAATAAAGCAGTATTGTCCTCACCCATGCTGGGGTTAGGGTTCGGCAAGATCCCCACACCGGTCGTCTACGCGGTCGCTTCACTTAAGGGCATGGGTGCCAAGAAGGTCCTGCCCATGAGCCCGCAGCAGGGCTTCGCCAAAGAGCCTGATTTTGAGAACAGCTGCGATTCTTCCGAGTGCCGCTATCTGTACTATCATAAAAAACGTCTGGCCGACGAGCTGCTGCAGACACAGGCGCCTTCCATCAATTGGGGCAAAGAGTCCGTCAAAGCGACCAAGCGGGTCACTTCCAAACATTGGACCGGACGGATCAGCATTCCGGTACTGCTGTGCCAGGCGGGGGCCGACACCGTCGTCAAGAATGAGTCCGAGGACCTGTTCGCCAGCCGCGTGCCACAGTGCGAAATGTACAAGGTGCCCGGTATGAAGCATGAACTGTACATGACAGATTCCGAAGTCCTGATCCCGTACTGGGAGAAGATCTTCAAATTCCTGGGGTAAGATATGACATTAGAAGAAAAAATGAAAGCCGGTATGGTGTTCACGGAATGGCGCCATACGGATCCGGTGGATCAGGCGCTGGAACAGGAGCTGTTCCGCCAGCGTCAGGAGTGCAAGGAAAAACTGTTCGATTACAACAATACCCGTCCTACCGACGTGGCGAAAAAACGCGAGATCATGGATTCCATCCTGGGCAGCCACGGCGAGCGGTTCTGGATGGAGTCGCCGGTGCACATGTCCTATGGAACCAATGTGCATCTGGGCGAAGGATTTTATTCCAATTTCAATCTGTCCATCGTGGATGACGGTGAAGTCTGGATCGGAGACCATGTAATGATCGGGCCGAACGTGACCATAGCGGTCACGGGACATCCCATGGACGCGGAGATCCGGTTGATGGGTACCCATTATTCGATCCCGATCCACATTGGAAACAATGTGTGGATCGGTGCCAACACCGTGATCCTGCCCGGTGTCAACATCGGAGATAACGCGGTCATCGGCGCGGGCAGTGTCGTATCGCGTGACATCCCGGAAAATGTGCTGGCTGTAGGTGTGCCTTGCAAAGTGCTGCGTCCGCTGGGCCAGCATGATAAAGAGTATTACTGGAGAGATCGCAAATTCGACTGGGAAGCCGGATTCTGACATCAAAAAACGACCTTGGATCCTAAGATCCGGGTCGTTTTAGTTTTTCTGCAGTTGTTCCAGTACGGCTGCCCGTTGTTCCTCCGGCAATGCCAGGATCCGCGCGGCCAACAGCGCCTCGTCGTCGAAGAGAAGGCTTGGGGCAGCATCCAGATGATGGCAGATGGCGAAGATGGTCTCCAGAGAAGGTACCTGCGCACCGCTTTCAATAGAAGCTATATAATCGGCCTCCTTACCCAGATCCAGACTCAGTTGTTCTTGAGAGATGCCTTTCTCCGTGCGCAACATTTGCAGCCGCTGGCAGAAGGCGTTGATCTGCTCCTGTATCTGATCCATGTGGCCACCTCCTTCATTTAACTTTCAGTCAAGCATCGGTTGATAAATTCCTTCGGTTATTGTACAATAAAAATACGAAAATGACAAGAAGAGGGATGCAAATGATCCGTACTGTGATCTATGATCTGGATGATACTTTATACGATTTCCATCGGGTGGACCGGCTGGCCTTTGATGCCATGTGCCGATCCTGCGATGAGCGCTTCGGCGGTGGGACAGAACGTTACGCGCAGGCCTTCGCGCCGTCCTACCACGCGATCAATGCGTATCTGCCGGAGGATATCAAGGCTTTGATGCCGGAGGGCATCAGTTCGGCGACCTGCCATAGCCGGACCCTGCGTATCGCCCACATGCTGGAACAACTGGAGCTGCCCCTGTTTCCCCACGTCATCGAGCTGTACGATATCTATTGGAATACGATCCTGGACAACATGGAGCCGGAACCCTATATCGTGGAAGTCATGGCGGCTTTGAAGGAGCGGGGTGTAAGGATCGGGATCGGCAGCAATATGACCTCGCGGATCCAGTATCGGAAACTGCAGCGTTTAGGCCTGGGACCTTATCTGGACTTCGTCACGGTCAGCGAGGAGACGTTCTTTGATAAACCGGATCCGCGCTTCTTCGACCGGGTCCTGTTGAAAGCGGGATGTCCGCCGGAAGAATGCCTGTTCATCGGGGATAATTTCGAGTTGGACTATCTCGGCGCGAAGGCCGTGGGGATGCAGGCGCTTTGGTATGTGGGCAAAGAAAAGCCCTGGAACCATGTGGATCCACAGGAGCGGGCTTCCGCAAGGAAACTCGCGGATCATCGGGAAGTGCTGACATATCTGGAGGAAAGGAGTTTTGGTTCATGAGCATCACAGTCAATCTGTATTATACCGGAACGAATGGAGCGGCGCGCAAATTCGCTGAGGAGATGGAACAGAGCGGGACCGCGGCGCTGATCCGTGCGGAAAAAGGCAACCTGAAATACCGCTATTTCTTTCCGATGGACGATCCGGAAACCGTCCTTCTGATCGACAGCTGGACGGACCAGGAAGCGATCGACCTGCATCATGCATCACCTATGATGGCGACGCTGGCGGCGCTCAGGGACAAGTACGATCTGCATATGCAGGCGGAACGGTACACCGAGGAAGATGAGCCGGAATCCGATGAGCAGTTTTTGAGGAAGTAACATGTGCTCGCAAATGCGGGACATGAACTATCACCTTCGGCGAGAGCGAAGGCAATATTAATACAGGAGGAACACTATGTATCACGTATGGGAAGACCCTTCCGTGCAGCACAAGAACCGGCTGCCGGCCCGTGGAAGCTTTTTCTACTACGAATCTGAGGACAAGGCACTCGGGTATCAGGAAGAAAGATCTGCATATTACGAACTGTTGAACGGCGTCTGGGACTTCACACTGGTGGATACCCCGCTGCGGGTCGATCCGGACTACGTCAAGGAGGATTATGTGCTGGACGGTACCTGGACCAAGATCACGGTGCCGGGCTGCTGGCAGATGCAGGGTTTCGGCGGTGTGCCGACCTATTCCGGCGCCCCTTATCTGTTCCCGGTGGAGCCGCCCTTCGTCGCGGAGGATAACGACACCGGTCTGTACCGCCGTACGTTCGTACTGCCCAAAGCCATGGAAGGCAAGCGTGTCACCATTAGCTTCGAGGGTGTTGGCAGCATGTTCTTCGTCTATGTCAATGGTCAGGAAGTAGGCCTGTCCAAAGGTCCGCACATGACCGCGGAGTTTGATATCACCGACGTCGTACGTCCGGGTGAGAATTTGCTGGCGGTCTCCGTCCTGCGTTTCTGCGACGGCAGCTACCTGGAGATCCAGGATATGTATCACATGTCCGGTATCTTCCGCAACGTCAGCCTGCAGGCCACCGAAAAAGATGCCTATATCCAGGATATCTATGTGAAGGCCGACATGAACGGCAAACTGAAGGCCGAAGTCAAGCTCGCAGGTGCGGCCGAGGTCAAAGCCCGCCTGTATGATACGACGGGAGACTTTGACATGGTCGGCGAAGCAGAGGGTGCTTCCTTTGAGATCGATCTTAAGGACGCCCATCTGTGGAGCGCGGAGGATCCGTATCTGTACACGCTCATCGTGGAAGCGGCCGGCACCTTCGTACCCGTCCGTGTTGGTTTCCGCACGGTGGAGCGCCGCGGCGTGGAAGTGCTGGTCAATGGCGTAGCCATCAAATCCCGCGGTGTCAACCATCATGACACCAATACGGACACCGGCTGGGCTGTAGGGCGTGAAGCGCTGCTGGAAGATGTGCTGTTGATGAAGCAGCACAACGTCAACTTTGTGCGTACCAGCCACTATCCGAGCGATGCCTATTTCTATGAGCTGGCCGATGAATATGGCCTGTACGTGCTGGACGAGGCCGATATCGAGTGCCACGGCATGACCGCCATCAGCTGGAGCATGCTTTCCAAAGATCCAGCCTGGCAGTACGCCTATGTCGATCGCATCGAACGCATGGTCTATCGTGACCGCAACCATGCCAGCGTCATCGCCTGGTCCCTGGGCAATGAGTCCGGTTTCGGCGACAACCACCGTGCCGGTTCGAAAGCCGCGAAGGCCATCGACGACCGTCTGGTCCATTATGAAGCCGCACGAGAAATGCCGGAGATCAACTTCGAAGAGGTCATGAAAGATCCGCAGAAGATGTACGCCATGCGGGAAGCCCGTGAGAAGACGCCATGGGATCCTTGCGTAGACTTCGAGTCTGTCATGTATCCGGACATCGCTTCGCTGGAGCGGTATGCCAACCGCGAGGACGACCGTCCGTTCTTCGTCTGCGAATATGCCCACAGCATGGGAAACAGCCCCGGAAACCTGAAAGAGTACTGGGAACTGATCTATAAATATCCGAAGCTGCTGGGCGGCTGCATCTGGGAGTGGCAGGATCATGGCCTGCGCGCTTATACTGATGAGGGCGATATGTACTGGGCCGGCGGCAACGACTATGGTATGCCCTTCGAAGTCCGCGGCGCCAACGGCAATTTCTGCAACGATGGTCTGATCGCTTCCGACAAGACCCCGCATCCCTGCATGATCGAAGTGAAAAAGGCCTATCAGCCTCTGTACTTCGCGCTGAAGAGCGAAGAGCCGCTGACAGTGGACGTCATCAGCCACTATAATTTCCTCTCCGATGAAGTGATCGGTCATTGGGAACTGGTGCAGGATGCCGTCGTTCTGGAAGCCGGTGAGATCAACATCGACGCGCAGCAGCCGGGGACGACCGCATCGTATGTCCTGCCGGCGGAAGTGCCGGAAGGAGAGGCATTCCTGAACCTGTCCTTTACCCTGAAGAAGGGCAACAACTGGGCGGATGCCGGCTTCGAGATCGCTTCCGAACAGTTCGTCCTCAACGAGGGCCTGGAAGTGGAGGAGCCGGAGACGGCCGAACCTCTGAAGGGCACCTGCGATGGTCTGGACTACATCATCGAAGGCAAAGATTTCACCTTGATCTTCGATCTGCTGCATGGTGAACTGGCGGAGTGGCGGCAGAGCGGCCGTGACTATCTGGCCCTGCCCATCCGCCAGAACTTCTGGAGAGCTCCGATGGACAACGATACCGGTTTCGGCAACGGTGCCACCATGAAATGGCTCAACCGCGGTCTGGACCGTCTGGTACCGCGCCACATCGAAGAACCGGTCATCAACGAAGAAGAGGGCAAGATCAGCCTGACCTTCCATCAGCGCTGGGGCGCCAACCCGAACCCGGTGGTCCTGGATACGGTGCAGACCTATACGGTCTATGGCGATGGTAAGGTGGATGTCACGACTTCTTATGAGGAACTGACCTATCCGAAGACCACGGAAGAGTTCTGGTGGCCGCGCCTGGGCGTGACCATGGGCCTCAACCCGACGCTAGAGACCGTTGGCTGGTTCGGCCGCGGTCCGGAAGAGAACTACGTGGACCGCAATTGGGGTTCCAACATAGGCTGGTATGAGGCCGACGTCGAGGATCTGCATACCAGCTATGCCCGCATGCAGGAGAATGGCGCCCGCACCGACGTGCGCGCGCTGACCGTGACCAATCAGCGCGGTACAGGCCTTAAGTTCAGCGCGGTCTCCGCTCCGTTCACCTTCACGGCGCACGACTATACCGATGCTCAGCTGACCGAAGCCTGGCACGAGTACCAGCTCGAGCACATCGACAGCACCATCGTCGATATCGACCTGGCGCAGACCGGTATCGGATCCGCCAGCTGCGGACCGGAAGCGCTGCCGAAGTATAAGCTGTACCTGAAGGATCAGCCGAAGACCTTTACCTTCCGCATCGAGGTCGTAACGAAGTAAAATGCCAAAAATACAAGTCGTACAGGACCTGTCCGCCCCGGAACTGGACGTTTACGCCCGGCTTACGGAGCGGCAGCTCCTGCATTATTATGAACCAAATGGCGGGCTTTTCATTGCGGAAAGCCCGTATGTCATCGAACGGGCCATGGAGAAGGGGCACCGTCCGATCTCGATCCTGCTGGAGACCAAACACCTGGAGACCAAGGCGAAAGATCTGTTCCGCTATCTGGAAGAGGATCCCCGTTGGGCGGATCTGCCGGTCTACACCGGCGAGCGGGAGGTCTTGCAGGAACTGACCGGTTATGCCATGACCCGGGGCGTCCTGTGCGCCATGGAGCGTCTGCCGCTGCCGGATCCGGAGGAGATCCTGTCGGATCCGAAAGTGCAGCGTGTCGTCATACTCGAAGACGTGATGAACCCGACCAACATCGGCGCTATCTTTCGGTCGGCGGCTGCCCTTGGCATGGACGCGGTGCTGCTGACACCCGGCTGCAGTGATCCGCTGTACCGCCGGTCGGCACGTGTCAGCATGGGCACGGTCTTCCAGATCCCATGGACGTTCCTGGGCGGGATCCCGGAGGATTGGCCGGACAAGGGTATGGAGACACTGCGCAGGCACGGTTTCAGGACGGCGGCCATGGCACTCAAGGACGATACCATCTCCATTGACGATCCGGTGTTAGCGGCGGAGGACCGCCTGGCCATCATCCTGGGGACCGAGGGCGATGGCCTGAAAGACAGTACGATCGCGGACTGCGACTATACGGTAAAGATCCCCATGATGCATGGGGTGGATTCATTGAACGTCGCTGCGGCCAGTGCTGTGGCTTTCTGGGCCTTGAAAAAGGCCTAAATACCCATTTTATGCGGTCTCTGCATAAAAAACTTGTATATTTTATGGATTGACAGAAACGTGTGGAAAGATTATAATTTTACCATTCAATAGCTTGGAAGGGGAGGAGTACGCTTCTTCGAGTACGTTCAGAGAACTGCCGGTCGGTGCGAGGCAGCACGGAAAGAACAGCGGAAGGTCGCCCCGGAGCTGCGGAGGTGAAGCTGCATAAGCTAAGCTTCGGCCGGTCCGTACACGTTACGTACGTCACGAGAGGCCGTGTTGTTTGCACGGCAATAAGAGTGGTACCGCAGGAGTCTATGGCCCTTGTCTCTTTTTGAGGCAAGGGCATTTTTGATATACAGGGGACAAAAGTCCTGCGGAAGAATGCTTGCATTCTTAAGCAGGACCTTGGGACCCGCCGAAACACGAGGACGGAGGCGGTTCGAAAGAGGCGCACGGAGTCCGAGTGTTTCAGCGCAGCGAGAGCGTAAGCGAAGCTGCGTGTATATCCTTCAACAGTACAGGGTTCGAAAGTC
>JAILDJ010000282.1 GCA_024689505.1 Clostridiales bacterium | reverse complement strand
CTGGCATCCTCTCTGGGCTTGTGGGTCTTCGCGGGTGTCCAGGCCGTCCACTTCTTCTCGAAGAAGGCCAACCTGAAGATGACCAAGCTGCCGAACAACTGGAAAGAATGCAAGGATATCTTCTTGATCGGTATCCCCGGGGCTGCCAGTTACTTGTATCAGTCGCTGCGCGGCATCCTTTTGAATACCTTGATCACGATGTATGTCGGCGCTGCCGGCCTGTCCGCGTATGCGGCAGCCAACACGCTGCTGGGATTCGCCTGGGCTGTGCCGACCGGCATGCTGGCCGTCTCCCGCATGCTGATCAGTATCAGTGTGGGTGAGGAGGACCGCAAGACCTTGACGGACGTCATGCGCAACATGTTCCTGCGGTTCATGCCGCTGCAGTGCGCGATCTCGGTGGTGATCATCGTACTTGCCGTCCCGCTGACGCGGCTGTATTTCCGTGATGTTTCGAATCCCGTTTATATGCTGACGGTCTGGGGCTTCCGCCTTCTGCCGATCTGTATGCCGCTGTCCCTGATGTACATGCATTTTGTGTGCTACGGCCAGGCGGCCAATAAGCAGGGACTGGTCCATATCCTGTCGCTGATCGATGGTGTGATCGGCGTGATCAGCTTTGCCGCTCTGGTCATGCCCGTTGCGGGGCGGATCAGTATCTATGCGGCGCAGAGGGCTGCTTATTTTGCTAGTACGTTCAACGGTATCTGCACGACGATCACGATCATCATCTATGCATGGATGTGGAACAAAAGGCTCCCCAAGACGATGGATGACTTGATGGCGATCCCGAAGGATTTCGGTGTAGGGGAGGAGGACCGTATGGACCTGACCCTGCAGAGCATGGAGGACGTGGTACAGATCGCGGAAGGTATCCAGGAGTTCTGCAAGTCCAAAGGCGTGGATGAGAAGCGTTCCTACCTGGCCGGCCTGTTCATGGAGGAAATGGCGGGCAATGTGGTCAAGCATGGCTTCAGCAAGGATAAGAAGAAGCATTCCATCGATGGCCGCGTGGTCTATAAGGATGACGAGGTCATCCTGCGTATCAAAGATGACTGCGTGCCCTTTGATCCGGGTGAGCGGCAGAAGATCGTCGATCCGGACGATCCGACTAAAAATTTCGGTGTACGAACGATCTATAAGATCGCCAAGTCGGTCCAGTACCAGAACATGCTGGGGCTGAATTCGCTGACGATCCATATCTAAAGGGTTTTGAGAATGAACGAAAGAATCGAATCGATCCTCCACGAAATGGAGAAGGTCATTTTTGGTAAGCGCGAGCAGTGTCTGCTGGCGCTTACGACTTTACTGGCCGGAGGCAATCTGCTGCTGGAGGACGTGCCTGGCGTGGGCAAGACTACCTTGGCATTGACTTTGGCTAAGGCTTTGGACTTAAGCTTTGGCCGCATCCAGTGTACACCGGACACGCTGCCGGGCGATATCACAGGGTATTCCACGGTCAACATGCACACGGGCGAACTGGTCTTCCACGAGGGACCGGTCATGAACCATATCCTGCTGGCGGATGAGATCAACCGCACGTCGCCCAAGACTCAGGCCAGCCTGCTGGAGGTCATGCAGGAGCGGCAGGTGACGGTGGAAGGGCGGACGCTGTCCGTGCCGACACCGTTCATGGTCATCGCGACCGAAAACCCGATCGAGTTCTCCGGGACCTATCAGCTGCCGGAGGCTCAGCTCGATCGTTTCCTGATGCGCATTTCCATGGGCTATCCGGAAAAAGAGGAAGAGCAGGCCATGATGGAGCGCAGTCTTTCCGGAGATGCAGGGACGCTGGTGCAGCAGGTGCTGTCCCGGGAGGACGTGCTCGCGATGCAGGCGGAAGTGCGAGAAGTTACTGTGAGCGAGGCCATCCGCACCTATATCCTGAACATCGTACGCAATACGCGTGATTCCCGCAGCCTGACGCTGGGGGCGAGCCCTCGTGCGACTCTGGCCCTGATGTCCGCGGCGCAGGCCTGGGCGTATATCGAAGGACATGCCTACGTCCTGCCGGAGGATGTGCTCGCTGTGGCGGAACCTGTTCTGGCGCATCGTCTGGTCCTGTCTCTGGATGCAAGTTTGCAGAACGCGACAGCAAAAGGTGTGCTTGCGGAGTGCATCCGTACCGCACCGGTACCACCCGTGATCAAATAAAATGAAACGTTTGTGGCTGCACAGGCTGATCTGGGGCTTAATGCTCCTGGCGTCGGCCGTCTTGATCGGATTTGTCGGAGGAGCGGCCAGCTATCTGCTGTTTTGGAGCTTGGTGCTGATGCCGCTTTTTTCGCTTGTCTTCGCGATGATCGTACGCGCGGGCGTCGTGATCCGCATGGAGGTCGAGAACAGCAGCGTCGTACGTGGGGAGCGCATTCCCTGCACTTTGCGCCTGATCAATGAAACTTTTCTGCCCATACCCATGGTCCGTATCCGCATGCACGAGGGAAAGATCTCTTTCCCGGAGGAGGAGCGGGACTTGGTATGCGCCTTGAAGCCCGGAGAAGAACGGGCTTTTTCGTTTGCCCCTGTGGCGGGACATCTGGGCGTTGCCGGCATTGGAGCCGCGGACGTTTGGATCCCGGATTGGTTCTTCCTGACAGCAGCCCACTATGAGCGTATCGAGACCATGTACGTCCTGCCGCGGCTCCAGCAGCTGGATCGCATGCAGATCCTGCCTCCGGAGAAGACGGAGCGCCGCCGTGTGGAGCGCAGCTATCTGGGCGAGAAGGTGCCGGACGGACAGTGGCGGCTGTATCAGACCGGTGATGATCTGCGCCGTGTGCATTGGAAACTGTCAGCCCGGCAGCAGGAACTGGTCATGAAGAACCTGGTGCCGGAGCCTAAGAACGAATTGATCCTCATCCCTGACAGCCGTGCAGATCTGCCGGAAGGGCAGCATGGGTGGCTTGCGGAAGACAATATCATCGAGGGGACACTGGCGATCGCGGATTATTTCCTGCGGTTCGGCATCGCGCTGCTGGTCGTCCCGGACTTGAAGCGGCAGGTTTCCTTGGTGGAGCGGTCCGGCTACCAGAAACTGTATAAACTGATGGCGCGCGGGTATTTCAACGGGTCGCAGCGGCCGGACGAGGTACTGGGCCTTTTGGAAGCGCAGAACAGTGACGGACGATTCATCATCCTGACCTGGGAAGTCGATGAGAAACTGGTCCACCGGCTGAGCGCGGCGATCGCCCACGGAGCGGACATCACACTGATCTACATCGGGAACAGTGCGGAAGCCGCGGCATTGGCAGCAGCAGAACGGAAGCTGTCGTTCTACCAGGTCACTTCGCGGACCGATATCGCGAAAGTGCTGGAGGGCACCGACTGGAAGGGAGGCGCCCGATGAAGAAGATACTGCTGAAAAACGGTATATTTTACGTGCCGGCTTTTTTGCTGTGCACCTGCGGCCTGGTGGTGATCGAACATTTGCTGGACATCCAGCTTCCCATCGGTTGGATGGTCGTGGGGTTCATAGCCTGGACCCTGGTCCTGTCCTTCCTGGAGCAGCGGGATCTGATCCTGTTCCCTTTGCTGTTCCTTGTGCTGGGAGCGCTGGCGTTCGTGCGCATCGCAGGCTTCGTGGTGTACATCGATACACCGGAGTTCGTGGCTTTTGTCATTCTGGTATCTCTAGCACTGCTGTGGATCCTGTCGTGGCTCTTGCGGTGGTTCGGCGTCCGTGCGGCCTTTGGTCTGTTGGTCGCCTTGGGGTGGCTCTATGCAGCTCTTTGCGGTGTGCAGCTGCCGCGGGCGGCAATCGTCCTGGCAGCCCCGCTGCCGTTGTTCGTCCTGATGGAGGCCATCCATTTCAAAAGCCCGGAGCGGACCCGCAACATGCTGCCGATGCTGTGCGTTTCCATACTCTTCAGCCTGATCTTGAGCGTCATGCCGGTCTCGAAGGAACCCTATCCCTACAAATGGGTGCGGCGCGCCTGGGATGGGATCGAAGCCCTGTGGGAGAAGATCGAGACTCAGCTGTACTATCGGTCGGAGAAGGGTACCGCCTTCACCATGGACTTCAACGGAGCACCGCAGTCCGCGTCGACCAAGGCGAAGGAAAAGGATGAGCAGCAGCTGAAGGTCTGGCTGGATTTCGGCGAGCCCTGCGTCATCTATCTGCCGGGCACCACCATGGATCATTTCGATGGCAAGTCCTGGTCGGACCGCCTGGAGGACAAGGAGGCGGACGGGGTCTTCAACTGGCAGTATGATACGGCCGAGCACATCTACGCGCTGTGGCGCAGAGACCATGCGGCCGGCACGGTGTCGGAGGACGTATTCCGCCAGCGCCGTACCGACCTGACCTATCG
>JAILDJ010000274.1 GCA_024689505.1 Clostridiales bacterium | reverse complement strand
TCTTCGCCAGATCGTTCAATGGCTCATGCACCAGCGCTTCAAAGGAAAGGATCCGCTTCCGGTCGCCAAAGGGGACCAGGCCGTAGGACACCCGTTTCTGCGGATTGGTATGCGGCGTTTGCAGCTGCCCGACCATAGCCTCTTTCTCGTGGTCCTGGATCAAAGTGAAGATCGGCGGAGCGTTGGTAAAGGTCTTGTCCTCGCGGTAGAAACAGCGCCGCAGCCAGATCGCTGTTTCCAGCGTCCGGATATCGTCCCCCATTGCTACAGAGACGTACCGGGCTTCCATGGCCTGCGCTTCGATCTTTTGGTAAAGATCGCTCAGATCGCTCCCATGGAGGAACGTGATATCAAAGGCACCGGTAAACAGATCCGGCGCTTCACGACGCAGCTGCTGCTCGATCTCCTCACTGCCCACACCGGCGGCATAGATCTTCGGCCTCGCATAGTCGCCCATCTGGCCGCACCAGCAGATCGCTTTGAGCAGTGCGATGTGTACCGGGGTAAGACCCGCCAGAAGCACGGTGATGCGGCCGTCCCGGATGTGGTCGTACAAGGGATGCTCATCCAGAAGCCGGTATGCGGTACGTTCTGTCACATTGATGACGTTGACGTCGATCAGACCTTTATTGGTAGAGTCCAGCATGACGTCCACGTCCTTCTGCTCTGACAGGATGTAGATATGGGTATGCTTCTGTAATTCCTTGTCCTTGCCTTCATATCGCATGATCAGGTGCAAGGCGTTGTTCAGATCCTCGTCATCCTCCTCCATGCAGAAATAGTAGACGTCCTTGCCCTTTCTGCGGCTGATGGGGATATCCTGGATGCTCGCGGCATAGAGGACCGCGTGCAGCTCGTCGATCTCCTCTTCGTAATCTTCCGTCTCTGTCCGGTCTGCAAAGATCATATCGCAGAACTTGATGCTTTCCCTGATGCTCTTGGCCAGCGCCATGGAATCCGCGTTGCAGTCGGACAAGATGAACAAGGGACGCTTTCTGCGGTTGATGTACCAGATCCGTAAGGTTGCATAGTAGTGGATAAAGATATTGTAGGCCGCCAGAATAGACACCGCGGGCATCGCAAAATGCAGCAAGCCCAGCACGGTCATATATACACGGCCCATGAAGGGTGAGCGGATCCCTTCCATGATCACATCATGGTGCTCTATATACCCGGCGTCCAGCGTGATCACCTGCAGCATATTGATGACATCACCAAAGAGCGCTGTGGCAGGATCATACTGCCCGAAAAAGGCAGGTATATAGATGATCAGCACTGCCAATGCCATCAACAGCATGGCAATCCCTGCTCTGAGCTTGCCCCGCGCCCTGTCGAACAGGACACAGACGGAGGCGGCCATGCACGCGACCGCCAGGATCAGACATAGATACCAGATCATGATCATCCTCATTGTTTGCCAGGTCTCATGGTCATGCAGTGACTGTCATACGCATTTCCGTTTGTATGAACAGCCACTGCATGAAGGTTCGACCTTTAGTTTTAAAGTGGTTTGCTTTCCTTAGCCGTAAACGGTGTCTTTTTCCCGGAAAGGGAGATACCGGTGCTTAAGGGGTACTTCTTTTGATACATCAGGAAACCGCGGCCGTATTCGTCGTCACGCGCCTGCGTGATCAGTTCTTCCATCTTGGCCGCCGCCGGTTCTCCGATCAGATAAGCGTACTGGATCTCCGCCCATTTCGCCATACCTTCATAGATCTCCAGCTCATGTTCCTTGCCATACTGCTCTACGACCTTCTTGCGGTCCCAGTTCAGATACTGCCAGATGTGGGTCATCTCGTGCGCCATCGTCATAGCGGACTGCAGACGCGGAGCACCGTTCTCCAACAGGATCTCGTAGTTGTTTCCGGTACGGATCGCCACACCGAGGACGCGGCCGTCGGAGTTGCCGGTAGGAACAAAACTCTTCTTCAGCTTCTTATGCAGCTTCTTGGCGTTGACCATCTGCACATGCACGGCGACCGCATTCTTGACACCGTAGAAGATCTCCAGGTTGCGGACGACCTCCTTGTACAGGGCATTGAATTCCGCCGCCGTCTTCAGCGCGGTCGCACCGCAGGCCAGGCAGCGTTCCCGGCCGTCAGCCAGCCGTTCGTACTCATTGCCCACCAGTTCGGCGCCGCAGAAATCACAATAACGGACACCTTCTTTGTTCGGCACGAAGGTCGCACCGATCATATCGGCGATGTTCTTGCCATCACGCGCCTGCTTGAGCTCATTCTTGTCAAAGCCCAGCTGTTTCAGATAATTCAGGGTCCCGGCGGGATCCAGCTGGCTGGGAACGCTCGTGCCGCCATAGAGCAGATAGTACCGCTCATGATACGGTTTGATCACGCGTTCTTCACCCGGTTTCTGGACCTGTTCCGGCTCGAACTCGACCAGATCCCCATCGATCACGGCCTTTTCGGTCGGCGCCTCAGGCACAGGCACATCATCCACAGCTTCATCCGGAATATCCTCCAGGCCAGGAGCTGCGCTGAACATGGACATGGAAGACTCGTTGTCCGGCGCTTCTGCCTCAGGAACTTCTTCCGTGGGAATTTCTTCTGCCGGAGTTTCTTCTGCTGGAGTTTCTTCTGCTGGAACTTCTTCTGCAGGAACTTCTTCTGCCGGGATCTCCTCTGCAGGTGTTTCTTCCGCAGGCACGGCCTCGGCTTCAACACCTTCCACGGGGGCTTCCGTGCCTTCTTCAGGCACTTCCACCGGCGCTTCTGCACCTTCCTCCGGTACTTCGGCCGGAACCTCGGTACCTTCCTCCGGTGCACCTTTCTTCTTGCGTTTGAAGATCTTGCTGAAGAACTTCTTGATAGCGTTCCAGATCCTCTTGAAGAAGCCGGCGATCTTGCTGATGATGCCCTTGATGCCCTTCTTCGGCGGTGCTTCACCCTCCTCAGGCTGCGGGAACTCGAACGGTGTATCGTCCGGCTCCGGTTCCGGAGGCGGATTCATGCTCTTCTCCACCATCTCGGCGTTCCAGTCCAGATAATCGGTCACGATGCCAAAGATGCGCTTCAGGTTGCGGCGGACCGCTTCCAGAAGGCCAATATCCATCTGACTGTCTTCGATGATGTAGAAGCAATTGCCTTCCACGCCGTCCAGGCTGTAGGTCAAAGGTTTCTCGACTTCGCCCGGCAGCACGGCAGCGATGTAATCCTGGTTCTCCGCGAACAGGCTGCGGAACACTTCATTGAGCATCAGGACCAACGTGTTGTAGATCTCCGGCGTGGCATCGCCCGGAAGTTCTACGCGCAGGACCTGCTTGCTGCGATAGGCGCGCTCCGGCACACCATTGATGGTGACCAGATTGCCCTTTTCAAAATCATTGTAACGGACCATCTCCCAGTATGCCGGCGTATCTACACTGATATCCGCATACTGACGGGCGATCTTCAGACCAGAGATGGAAACGTTGTCGCCCATCAACTCGGAATCCTTGATGTTGGACAGATGATACTTACGTACCTGACGGTACAGCGGCCGGCCGTTGATGTGATCCGCGGCGCGGCGCACCAGTACGCGGCCATCGGAGGTCAGACGCAGCATCTCATAATACTTGCCGCCCAGAGTAAAGAACTGGCCGGGCAGGTATTTCTGGAAGATATGGCCCTTGAGCTCCGCACCAAGGTACTGCTCTTCGCCCTTTTCATCCTCCGCGATGTAGCCGGCGTTGTGCAGATCCCCCAGCATGACCTCGATGAAATTCGGGTCCGTGATGCTGAAGGTGTTCTCCCTCTTGCCGGTGCGGAAGGAATACTTGCGCTTGCGCTGGATCGTTTCACAGGTCAGACGGCGTTCCCGTCCATGGACCTTAAGCACCAGCAGCTCACGGCCTTCGAAATCCGTTTCGATCTCGTCCCCGTGATAATAGTTGCAGACCCAGTGCCACAGGCTTTCTTCCGGACGCACGGTGTCCAGACCGACCAGCATCAGTTCACGCAGGAACTCTTCTTCCGGGACGGCGTCTACGCTCATACGCAGGCACAGCCGCAGGATAACGTTGCGTTCGGTATGGGCATAATCCGCGACGATATAGGGGATCGCCTTGGGGTCCGTATTGAAGATCCCGTTGTTCTCCGCCATATAGTCCTTCAGCAGATAGTCCGAGGAGATCACGTTGACGAAGCCCTGCTCGCCTGCACGGGTCGCGAAATCACGGCGGACCTCAAACATGTTGAAGGCTTCATCTTCGACGATCATGTAGTGGTCGTCTTCTTTTTTTGCATTCCACAGGTTGGGTGTGGTATGGAAGTAGGTGTCGATCCCTTCCTGCACGGTCGGCTTGTTGGCGTAGTGCAGCAGATCATAGTAATACTGCTTGCTGATCCAGTGCATGTCCACGACGGGGAATGCCTCGCCGCCGTACCAGTCCGCCCGCGGGACCTGGTTCTTCAGGCCGGCAAAGGCCAGCTCGGTACCAACGCCCAGGTAGCGGGAGATATGCGGCAGCATACGATGCTGCAGGAATTCCTCATCCGGGGACCAGCACATGTAGGAAGATACGCCCTCGTGCCGATTGGTCGCGGCGACTTCCGTCAGACTGGTCATCAGGATATGGGACAGCGCGTCGACCAGACCATCGCAGTTCTTATCCATGGAGCAATAGATGATCGGCTGATCGTCCATACCGCTCGCGCGCATACGGCAGTGCCGTACGATGGAGTTCAGACCTACCTGCGCCGTGGTGACCAGGCGCGACGGCTCCATCAGGATGACAAAAGCGACTTCGCTGAAGAAATCCCGGTTGGCTTCATGCAGTTTCAGATCATGGACGCTGGAACGCGTCACGATACCGATGTGCAGATCCTCCTGCGTCTCTTCTTTGAGGACACCGATGTTCCACAGGTCCGGTATGTTCGTGACTTCCTGCAGACCCTGGCTGCACCAGACCTTGGCATCCTCTTCGGTATCATGCCGGCCAAGGATGATCAGGATCTTTTTATGCTGCAGCAGCAGATGGTTCATCGGGTAGAAGATATAGGGGATCAGATCGTAATAGAACGGATTGTTGAACAGGACGCTTTTGCCGCGCAGCAGGTCCTCGCCGGATTTCAGATAATTCTGATCCAGTTCCAGACCCTTCTGGGTCTTCTGCCGCATGAAACGGCCATAGGTCTCCAGAACGCGGTCATCACTCTCTTCAAACTCGGCCAGCAGCTCCTCATTGCTGCGCACGCGGCGCATATCGGAGGCGACGGTCGTGTCTTCCGAGATCAGCTTATCGCCGAACAGACGGCGCAGCACGTCGCGCAGGGGACGAAGGTCCAGTCCCCCCGCCGCTTCCGCATCGATCCCTTCAAACTCTTCCTTCATTTCATCGCGGGTCAGACCATCCAGGAGGAAGTACAGTTCCCCGATGATGATGATCCCGAAGACCGGAAGGAACAGGGTCTCGAGCCAGCCGGCGCGGTAGAGCGCGAAGGACGCGAGTCCCGCCACGATCGTGATGGCGGTGATCCCGAAATACGAGGTCTTCAATAGGGTGCGGGCCTGTCCGAAATGCTTCTTGATGTACCAGTTGTGGGTATCCTTGTCCTCCTCATAGAAGAGACCGGCGACTTTATCATGCAGGACCTGACCGGGCTTGCAGAGCCTTTTGAGGAACTGCAGCACGATGCGCTTGATCCAGATATGAGCCAGCAGGAACAAGGTATTCTCCGCAAAGAACAGGATAAAGACGATCTTGAAGCGCGCCAGCATCCGGGTGACGAAGTCCGCCAGACGGCTGATGACTTTTGCCACCGCCTCGATCTTTCCATCGAACAGTCCGGCGACCCAGACACTGAGCCGTTCCAGAAAACGCGGGATCGCGTAAATGAACGATGTCAGAAGGTCGTTGATCTTGTTCAGGAAACAGAAGATGAGCAGGCAGTAAATGAAGGCCAGCAAAGGCATCAGAAACTGCTGAGAGCGGATCGGCTTCTTCAGATTCGCTTTCCAGTTGCGGTACACGAAGAAGATAAAAGGCAGGAGCGCCAGGAGGTAGCGTCCATAACGTAGGATATTATGTATCATAGAGCTCCTCCCTTTGCAGTTTCAATGATTTGACAAAGCGAACCGGCACACGGATCAGATTGCCATTTTCGATGAATTCGATATTGCGGATATCGCCCTCTTTCATCGGCAGGTCAAACTCATAATCCTTGGTGCGGTAGAAATCCATCTCATAGCCATCCTCACCGACACCGGACATATCGTACTTTCCGGTGATGAAGCGGCCGAAGATCTCCTGGATCTCCGCTTTGCGCTTCTCCAGATCCAGCACATGCTTACGCATGACACGTACCTCGGTCGTACCGCTGTCTTCCGCCTGATCACGATAATTCAGGACGGAATTGCCGCGCATGACGTTGCAGGCGCTGCTCAGGTACCGCGAGTACTGCATCATCGACTGGTCCAGATCGTTCTTGACACCGCGCATCACGTCGTTAAACCCATCTACGGTCTGACGCATACCGCGCCGCAGGCAGATGAGCGTGACGAACAAGAGCACGACCAGCAGTCCGAAGGCGATGCCCAGGACGCTGAGCGAACCGATCATGGTTTTGGAGATCTTAAGATTTTTGGTGATCAAAGGCAGGAAACCGATCAGGTACAGCAGCAGGATGCTGCCGCAGAGAGCCAGTGTGATCTTCCGGCTCATCCGCGTCTCGATCTTTTTGCAGACGACTTCGTCCGCTTCCTGCATTTTTTTGTCATACTCCTCCGGATTCATGAGATTCATCGTGGGAGTGGTGACCATCTTCAATTCTTCGGCCTGGATATGCTCTTCGAGATCTTCCAGCTGGAATTCGTTGAGCAGCATGGCCTTATCAAAATCAGCGGTGTTCATGCGGTGCATGTCACCGGTCGCCTTTTTCAAGGCGCGGCGGGGCTGTTTGAGCAGCAGGCGCAGTGTCTTTTTGGAGGACTGCAGTTGTCCTTTCCAGACACCGTGCTCGTCCTGCGGACAGTCGCCGGAGAGTTTATATGCATTGATATCCGCGAGAAGGCCGCGTGTATCGATCTCCGAGTCCACTGAGACCGGAACGGCCACGTTGGCGCAGAAGATCGAGTTCGCCTCACGGTCGGACAGACGTTCCTTCTGTTTGGATTCCCGGTCCCGGATCCGGGTCTTGAGATCAGTGATGGTGGCACTCATCCTGGACTGGTAACGGGACAGGAGCTCGTCGAGTCCATCCTCATCGTTCTCGCACTGCAGGTTGTAGACCCGCTCGGGGCGGATCGAACCCGTCGGCGCCTCATGGCCGGACAGGATCAGCAGGGCGAACAGAAAGCGGATGTAGTCGAACGCGTAGTTGCTGTGGTTTCTGGGCAGGATGTCGAAAACGAAATACCGCATCCGGTCGAAATACATGTTCTGATCGAAGAAACGGGAATAGTGCAGGTCCTCATGCGGCGTCCAGGAATGCGGGATATCGTAGCCCTCATTCATGTAGGTGCGCTTGGCCACGCAGTAGATCGTATCCGGCAGTGAAAAGTTTACCTTTTCGCCGTTCAGGATCTGTGCGCGCAGTTCCTGCTTCTTCGCGTTCTCTTCCAGATACTCATTGAATTCCGGATCGAGGGATGCCCGGTTGATGCCGTTGGTGACCAAAGGCGGCTGACACAGGTACGTGACAAGACGGGTCAGAGGATTCTGTACCGCCTGTTCGAAAGCAGTGAACTTGGCTTTCTTAAGCTTCGCCAGATATGTGGCCAGGTTGCGGTCCAGGATCTTGCCCTCTTCCTCTGTCAGTTCATCCAGGTTCATGCCCCGGGCTTTGCCCTTGGGCTCATCACCTTCCGGTTCATCCATAGGCGCCTTGTCATATTGACGGATCGGCGCTGTATAATCGACCAGGTCGAACGGGTTCTTCCGATTCAGACCATCCTCATTGCAAACGATGACAGCACGCCAGTGCTCCCGGCGGGATACCGTTTCCTCTAACTTGGGAACGGCTTCTCTCAGAGTTTGTTCATCTGTTCTCCACTCGCAGAACGCGACGTTTTTCTTGTCGATGAACGGATCCAGGAAAATATGGTTTTCCCGGATACTGTCCAGATGCTCTTTTTCAGCGATCACGACAGTGAACAAATTCCTTCACCTCCATTCTTTTCCGGGGCCGGCATTTTACCGGCCCGGATCAGTATTGCTGTCAGATCATTCGCGGATGAGATTCTTCATGGCTTCCAGAGTCTCCTCGCATGCATCGGGCTCCGGATCGGTCGCCAGGATATTCTTGATCTTGCGGTAGATCACGTCGACGACCGGATGATCGGCGGCGCTCATGTTGGCCCTCAGGCCATCGCAGGTCTTGAAGTTCTCCATGAAGAGGTTGAACTGTTTGACCAGTTCATCGCACAGGATGAAGCGGGCGTCTTCCGCTTTCTCCCAAGTGTAGGCTTCGTCTTCGAAGGTCTTGATCACAGCGTCGACCAGAGCGGCGATCTCGTCGTCGAAACGGCGGCTGTTCGGCAGAGAATTGTAGTACGCTACCGGGATCTCGAAGAGGCTCGCCTGACCTTCATGCAGGGTATCCAGCTTGAAGTTCTGCAGGTCATTGTAGAAAGCGGTATCCACATAGTTCGCGTTGCGGACACGGTCCTTGGCGTTTCTCTTGCCGCGGACGACGCCGATGTCTTCTACGATGGAGGAGCTGATGTACAGCGCATCCAGGATCTCGTAGAACTCGTCGCACATGGTACCGTTGGAAACGATCAGATCGACGTAACGCTCATCGGAATTCTCATACCGATATACGCGCTTCTGTCCGGCACTCGCAGACAGTTTGCGGAATGTGATAGCATTGTGGACCAGACCGTAGATCATTGCCTGATGGATCTTCATCATCTGACGGTTCTGGAAATCGAAATCCAGTTCCGGCATGGTGGCGATGGAATCCCAGCGCTTGTCGATATGCGTGGAGATCTGGGTGTTCTTCGTGGAATCCGGGCCGATATGACGTGCATAGGTCACATAGGCGTTGTGATACAGACCCGCATTCTTGACACCGGTCTCGCTCTCGCTGAAGCAGGAGAACTTCTTTAGTTTGTCCGGAGTGATGTTGTACAGGGCGTTGAAGAAGTGCATCTCATACTTGGAGATCGTGTCGACCGCGGCCTTGTTGCTGACCTCGATCAGATCGTCGACGCGGTAGTTGCGCATGTCTTTCAGGGAGGCATTGTACGCCGCGCACTGGACCATGCGGTCTTCCTCGTTGCGGATGCTCTGGATGCCTGGGGCTGCCAGACGGACGCCCTTCTCGATCATCTTGCGGATGTAGTTCTCGTTATCCTTATGGGTGACGTGGTCGAACAGTTTCTCGCCCTCTTCACCGCTGTCCTTCTGGTTCGCACGCATCTTGATGCGGGCCGCCAGACGGTTCTCCATAGCCAGGGCTTCTACGATGTTGAGATCGATGGTATCGCAGTTCTCTTTGACACTGTCCAGGAAGTAACCCAGGATGATGTCATCGAAGATGTCGATACGCTTGTCTTCCTCGACGATGTCCGCGTTGCGGATCTCACGCTCAAAGGCAACGTTGGCCTTGACCGCGTCGAAGATCTTGGCGTTCAGTTCGGAGCTCAGCAGAGAACCTTCCGCACTCTGGTTCTTGGTTGTCAGTGCCAGTTCCTCGAGCATATCCTTGCTGGAGCAGACGTTCAGGACGGAGTCGCCCTTGACGAACTTCAGCTCATCGATGATGTCGTCTCTCTTGCGCTCCAGAGCTTCGACCTTCTCACCGAAGGTATGATAGAACTTCTCATAGGTCTTGCACAGTTCCTTGACGTACTCGGAACCGATCTTGTAAGCTTCCTGCTCGGCGATCAGATCGCAGTACTCGCTGATGGCACCATAGTAGGCTGTGAAGTTCTTGTTCAGTTTGTCATAGTATTCCTGATTGTATTTGTCCTTGTACGCGGTCTCGCCGGCGGCCATCAGGTCGATGGTGTCTTCCTTTTCTCTGCGGGTCTTTCCGACGTCGAAAAGGTTCTCATTGCTGGCATCGTCGGAGTACAGATCCAGGGTATCGCGGATCTGCTCAAGATTCGCTTCTGTCGTGCGGACGCGCTTGTTGATCTCGGTCTGCACCTTGTACAGCAGGTAGCGGGCCGCGTTCGGATGGCTGACTTCACCGTAGGAGTTCTTCAGCAGGAATTCCAGGGTATGCGGCAGCTTCGCGTTGATGGTCTTGTCCTCGTTCATGAAGACCGCTTCCGCAACACTTTCCGCGACTTTCTTGGCATTCTCGTTGACCGCGCGCTCGAACTCACGCAGCAGGTCCAGGTTGGCCGTAGCTCTGCCGCGGTTGGCATCCAGGTTTTCGTAATCGATTTTGTTCTCCAGATGGCTGGCCGGGGTCATGGCCTCACGGATCGCAGCGCTGGAGCGCACGTTGTCATGCATGTAGGTGGCCAGAGAGGAGAAATACGCACGGACACGGCGGTCGGAGTTCGCGAGGAACTTGGAGCGCAGATCCTTGGAGAAGTTGTCGGTCGCATTGTCCACGGTCTGGGCATAGACGTCCGCCAGCTTCGGCGCTTCTTCCTGAGACAGGCCCTTCTTGCGGGCTTCCGCCAGTTTGATGGCATATTCGTTATCGTACTTGGACCACTTCGCGGCTTCACCCTTGCCGCCGATGCTTTCCATAGCCCAGCCGTAAGAGATGAACTCAGCGATCTGCTCATAGGGATAGCGCAGGACGCCGGCGCCGATGCCGCCGAAACGGTTGCGGCCCAGGTTGCCCGGGTTGGACATTTCTTTGATGATATTGTCTTCTACGGAGAAAGCACCCTTCTGCATCGGGCCGATGTTCTGCTCGTACAGAGCCTGTGCGGCCTGGCGCTTGTACTGGCCGAAGTTGACCAGGGTGTTGTCCTCGGAGTTCTGGCCGTCCAGCAGGAAGCAGAAGTCGAAGGGCAGCAGAGACAGGGACTTGCGCTCGTTGGTACCGGCGATCGGCACGTCGAGATGCAGGTCACGATAGCGGCTGAACTCACCGTCGATATCACAGAAACCCGAACCCTTCATCATGAAGGCGTTGATCTCTTTGATGGTAGCGTATGCGTTGCGGCGCTGGCTGTCACGCTCAACGGAAGAGGTGATGACAGAGTCCAGCGTTTCCGGCAGCAGGATCATGGAACGCACGATCGTACCGGTCTGCGGATATTTATTTTTGATATAGTCGCGGATGAACATAGCCAGAGGCATCGCGATACCGGAACCGGTACCACCGGAAGCGGTGGAGACGATGGCAACACGCATAGCCTGTTTCAGTTTGCGGCCGTCCTTGCGGAACAGGTTGTCGATCGCATCGTACAAAGGAGCGATCTTGCCGGTCTTGATGGTGGAGTTCAGGGCCAGACGGGAGATGGCACGTACCTGGCCGGCACCTTCGGAAACGGTCTTATCGTACATGACCGCGTTCTTTGGGAACCAGTTGCGCAGCGCGTCATTGTCATAGTCCAGATAATCACCGACCGTCTGCGTGGTGGAAGTCTGCACGGCATAGATCTTGGCGCCGCTGTTTTCCACGTTGGTCAGGTCGTTGACGTTGGTGTCCAGGCACACGAAGCTGATGTTCTCGACTTCGCCGGGCTTGCACATTTCGGCCACCATACGGACGATGTCACTGCCGGTACCGCCGACGCCGACAAACAAGGTAGGGGCGTCAACGATGTTCTCTTTCAGCATTTCTTTACTCATTTTTTGTCCTCCTATTTCAAAGCATTTCCTTTGGTAAACGCTCTGTGTACGATGTTATTTGAAGTTGAGCGTGCAGCTCATGGTCAAGGCGACTTCATTGCCGCCGGAGACGGCCGTAGCATTCATGATGGATGTATCTTCATTCGCGACACGGAACGGCGGGATCGTTTCTTCTCCCGGCGGCAGCCTCAGGTTGTGACTGTCGTCCCAGTTATAGGCCGTACCGGAAAGCATGATACGGTTGATATTGTTGCGTGCGTCGATGCCCGTGCACATGACGGTCAGGTTGCCCTTGCCCGTAAGCTTCTTCTTCAGTACTTTGAAGCGGGTATCGGACGCTGCTACATGGATCGTGTAATTGGCTCTCACACCGGGATACATGACCGCCCGAGGCGGCGTGATCTGGATCGTGCCCACCTTCTTACGCGCGCCTTTGAAGACCGGCGTCGCGTCGCCCGGGTTCGGTTCACCATCCACCATGTAACGGGTGTTCGAAATGATGACTTTCTTCGGCAGGACCTTGCGGCTCAGGATGAACCACAACAGCAGCGAGAGCAGTGCAAGCGCCGTAAAGATGGCCGTCATGATGACCCAGACCGGCAGGAGTTTGACGTTGAGCGTCGTATGATCCGTGGATTCGGTCGGTTCCCCAAGCTCGTTGAGGGTCGTAGCACGTACTTCCATCTTGTACTTGCCGAGCTTCACACCCTCTTTGCTGAAGACGATGCTGGCCTTCGATCCCACCGCATCTTTTTCGACAGTGTATGGGATGCTGTTGCCCTTCTTGTCGGCGATGACGACCTGTACGTCCAGGTTGTTCATCTCTTCTTCGGAGAGCGGCTCGCCGCCCATCAGCAGAGCCAGATCCATGCTGTATCCATCCAGCTCCGCTAAAGTGAAGCGTTCCTTGCTCTTGTCGAGCTTTGCGGAAAGACCGGTGACATCATTCTCGATGTTGATATGGATCTCGGCTTCCGCCTCGGCTTCTCCATGTCCAGGAGCTGTATATTTCGCAGTTGCCTTCGCGGCAACATCTCCATCATTGGTGTTTTCAGGATGAGAAGCATCCGGATAGCGCGGATAGATGTTGTAATGGTCTCCATCGCGCATCGTGTCGAACTTGACGTTGGATTCCTCCACCGCGATCTGGAAGTCGATCTCTGCGACCTCGTCTTCCTTCATCTCTTCGCCGCCGTAGAAGAAGGTCGCCACAAAGGGATCTTCCTCCTCCAGCTCGGACAGTTTGTACTTACCATCCTCAGCACCGCCGGAGATCTTGATCTCGAATTCCTTGGCAGGGATCTCGATGGCGAAATCGAAGGATGCTTCTGCCGATGCGGGATCGTGGTTCGGCTCTGTATAGACAGCCGACGCCTTGCCCGTGATCTCCGTTTTGCTGATCTTTTCAAAATCATCCGGGAATTGCGGGATGATGTTGTAATGATCTCCCTCGAGGACCGTTTCGAATTCCATGTCGTCCGAAGCGACCTCGAACTCCACGTTGGCCACTTGCTCCGCATTCAGCTGGCTGCCATTGGACGTGAAGGTAGCGACGAACGGCGCGATCTCACTTCCTTCGGCCAGCTGATACAGGCCTCCCTCCGGACCGCCGGAAAGGTTGATGGCGAAATCACCCGCCGGCATGAAGTCCACATGGAACCCGCCCTTCGGCCAGTCGAAGTCCAGACCGTTTTTATGGATCTCATAACCGCTCAGGTAGCTGACGTGGATATCTTCCAGCCAAAGTTCGGAGTCCGGTCCGACCTCGATCTCCACTTCGCCGCTCTTGGTATCTGATGTGATGGTGGTTGGCGCACCGTTGATGGTGTATGTGATGTCGTAATGTGTATCACCCAGCCACTTAGAATCGGTGTACTCACCGGTCTTACCGTCGATCAGACCATAGACGATCTTATATTTTCCGGGAGGAAGCGTATCGTCTTTACTGACTTCGTTACCGTTTTCATCCACCAGCTTGACGGTCAGATCTACATCCGGCTCGTAATAGATGCCGACGCTGCTCATCTCACCGCTGTAATCCAGTGTATAATCACCGGCCGGACAGTCGGCGTAATTTGCAATGACGCCCTGCAGATCCTCATCGATGGCGCCATCTATATCGCGGCCGCTTTCTTTGTGCGTATTGTAGTGGGGTGTATACTCTTCGCCCTTCGTACCGGCACCATCACTCAACTTTACGTTGGAGATGTTCTTGCCCTGGACGAAGATGATCAGACGCTTCATCGTAACGTCGAAACTGACGGTACTGCCGGATATATCCAGACTGTCACGATTGAAGATCAGGTTGCACATGGTGGTCAGCTTTTTCAGAACATCACTGCTCTTGTTCGCTTTATCGACGACCGCCCGATGGCCTTCGCTTTCTTTCAGTTTCGGCTGGACCGCCTGCTCTCCGATGCCAAGAAAGATCACGTTGACGTCTTTGACGTACGGATTGATGTTCTCAGCCAGCTTCTCTTCGCTTTGCGAACTGAACTCGTCGAATTCGGTACCATCTGTCAGAACGATCAGCCACTTTTCACCATCTGTTTTCTTAAGATCATCGTAAGCGTGCTGGATCGATGAGAACGGTGTGCCCAATGCTCTCGGCGTTTTGATCTCCTCGATGATCTTCGCATCCTTCGGACTGCTGATCTTCAAGGGTTTACTCTGATCGTACTTCTTTTTTCCGGCCTCGATCTCGTGCATCGGATACACTCTGAGTTCATCACCCTCGTTCATCATGGAAGCAAATACTTCTACCGCGTACAGTGCCTGGCACCAGGCTTTGATCTCTTTTCCATCATCATCCGCGTACATCGACCAAGAGTTATCGTATACGATGGCGATGGACTTTTTCGTCGTTTTCTTTTCCGCAGCAGAAACAGGTGGTCCCATAACTGTAAGTCCTGACACAAGGACACAAACAGCCAGAACCAGGCTCCACAATCGTTTCATGGCTCCCTTTCCTCCCAAAGTTTTATGCAATCAAGTAAAGATTTATGCAATTTAATATATTTCTCTAAAAAAGTGCATAACATACTGACTTATCTTAACATAATTTTAAAATGTATACAAGAAATTTCTTCATTATAATGTAATTATTTTAATATATAATATATATAGGTTTCCTGATTTTTCATGATTGAATAATTAAGGTCATACTTCTCCACATTCCCTATACAAATAAAACCGGCAACCCTATGAAAAGGTTACCGGTCTATCATCAGATTTTTCAAAACAGTATTACTTTTTCATCTTTGCTTCCACGACCTGGCTGATGACACCATACAGGATGCCGGCGATCGGCCAGACGATCCAGCTGTGTTTCCAGTCCATGGTAATGAAACTGTACCCCAGATACCCAGCCGTGACCAGTGCCCAGTAGATTCCGCCGACCATGGAATTATTGGATTTCTTCTTGATGCGGGTGTAGTCGCCCTCTTCCAGCAGTTTTTTGAAACCTTCCCAAACGATGGAAACGCGGACGATCATCCAGACACCGATAGCGATCATGGCCAAAGTCAGACTGACACCAACGGAAACCAGGATCTCGTCAGACTGATTCAGCATGACGCAGACCAGGATCGGCACAGCACTCAATACGCAGAGCAATATCCCGATGATCAGCCCCATCGTGAAGGTACGCTCATTTTCATCCTTGCGGACTTTGACCATACCTGTTACTCCGTATTCCGTGTCGATCATCTCTTTTTCCAGATAATCGAACTTGGACAGCTGCAGGCCGTTCTTCACGAACAGCAGTACCGCGATCGCTACCAGGATCAGAATGAAGATCGCACCCATGACCCCTCCTTGATCCACAGAGATGGAGAGCCGACCCGCTTCCGCAGCGGTCGTCAACACCAGGATCAGGATCGGAGAAAAGATGATCAGCATCACGCCCAGCGAGATCTCCCTTGAAGCCTGCGCCGTAACATTCAGAAATGTATTTGCTTCCTCCATACTGACGCGGCGTGCCGGTTCATCATATTCCGCATCCTGTCTCACATCTTCCGAGATCTGCGGAGCTTCCATATCATCTTTCAGCAAATAGTCAGTACTGACACCAAAGACCTGGGCCATCGCGATGACTTTGTTCAGATCCGGGACAGACTGTGCACCTTCCCATTTGGAAACGGACTGGCGGCTGACACCCAGCTGTTCAGCCAGCTCTTCCTGCGACCACCCGTTTTTCTTTCTCAGATCGATGATCTTATCTGCCATGATCATGATTCATATCCTCCTTCGAGTTTCTTTTTCGTTTGATGGCCCTATCGTACAAAAAACCGCGGTTGCACACAATAAAACAGACTTGTCAATTTGTCAACCGAGGTGCGCAGATGGTTGCACAAACTGTTTGGTCCACGAAATCAGCTCATCAAAGACCGCAGTATTGATTTTGTAATACACAAAGTTCTTCTGTTTATTTTCTGTGATCAGGTCCGCCGCCTTCAGTTGTTTGAGGTGATACGATAAAGCAGCAGGCGTAAGACCCATCTGATACGCGATCTCTCCTGCATTTTTTGGACCGTTTTTCAATAGCACAAGTATATCTCTGCGCTGTTTGTCTGACAATACTTTAAAAACATCCATATTTTTCTTACCACGATTCTTTAAATCTATTTAAAATTATTTTGAATTACCTAATTCATTATAATCAAGATTCATCATTTCTGTCAATATCTATTTAAAAATAATTTTAACTACTTTGGAAATAAAAAAGCATGATCCGCAGATCATGCCTTTTTTATGATGCTTTAGCTTATGCAAACGGGTTTTCCGTCTTATACAGCATGCCTTTCGGCTGGTTGAACGCGATATCCTCGACTCCCAGGTAGGAGAACAGGGTGAAGAGTGCTTTGCCGACGTGGTCGAAAGCAACGGCGCCATGATGCGGATAGTTCTTCTGCACCAGGACGTGACGATAGAAGCGTCCCATCTCCGGGATGGCGAAAACACCAATGCCGCCGAAGGAACGAGTCGCGACCGGCAGGACTTCGCCCTGCGCGATGTACGCATGCAGTTCTCCTCTTGCATTGCCCTGCAGACGATAGAAGGTGATCTTGCCGGGAGCGATGTCGCCTTCCAGAGTACCGCGGGTGATGTTCGGCTCTGAATCGGGCTCAAGAGAACGCTTCATGATGCGCTGGAAGCTCATCTTGCCCTTGGTCAGCTTGCAGATCGGAGTGTTGCCGCAATGGAAGCCCATGAAGGTATCTTTCAGTTCGTAATCGGTATTCGGAGCGATCTCAGCTTCGTACATATCCTTCGGTACGGAATTGTTGATATCCAGCAGGGTGACAGCGTCGCCGGTGATGCAGGCGCCGATGTATTCGGAAAGAGCACCATAGATATCGACTTCGCAGCTGACCGGGATACCACGGGAGGTCAGACGGCTGTTGACGTAGCAGGGAACGAAACCGAACTCGGTCTGGAATGCGGGCCAGCACTTGTTGGCGAAGCAGAAATACTCACGAGAGCCTTTGTTCTCTTCCGCCCAGTCAAGCAGGGTCAGCTCATACTGTGCCAGCTTCGGAATGATGCCGGCATAAGGATTGTCGCTGCCAAGCTCTGCTGCCATATCTTTGGCAACTTCTTCGATACGCGGATCACCCTCATGTTTATGGAAGGCGACCAGCAGATCCAGCTCGGAATTTTCCTGGATCTCAACACCCAGATCGAACAGAGGCTGGATGGGAGCATTGCAGGCCATGAAATCCTGCGGACGAGGACCGAAGGTGAAGATCTTAAGGTCCTGCAGACCGTTGTACGCGCGGGCGACCGGGATGAACTCCGCGATCATGTCGGCGATATCTTCTGCTGTGCCGACCGGATATTCCGGGATGATGGCCGGAATGCTGCGCAGTGCCAGGTTATAGGAGCAGTTCAGCATACCGCAGTACGCATCGCCGCGGCCGTCGATCAGATCCTCGCCGGTCTCTTCAGCAGCTGCTACGAACATGGTCGGACCCGGGAAATACTGGGCGAGCATGGTCTCGGCACTTTCAGGACCAAAGTTGCCAAGGAAAACGACCAGCGCATTGACACCTGCTTCGTTGATCTCAGCAGAAGCTACCAGCATGTCATTTTCGGATTCGACACAGGTCGGTGCTTCGAAGATCTCGATACCCTTTGCCTGACATGCAGCTACGACTGCAGCACGACGCTTCTCACTCAGGGTGATCGGGAAACAATCACGGCTGACAGAAACGATGCCAAGTTTGATTTCAGGAATGTTGCTCATGTGGATTCCTCCTAAAAATTATTTAATGATATTTTTGATGTCGATATTTATGCCTACAAGACCGACGCGGGCGCCGTTCGCGGCTTCATTGGATTCCGGATGCGCCAGGAGCCATTTGTTTCTTGCGGTCATGAAGGTATCTTCATCACACTGCGGCTCATATTCCGGTTTCTCGGTATTCGTTCCCTTCGGCAGAACTACAACGACACGGAACCCTTCGCCCGGATGTGCGTTGCACGGTGCATAGTGCAGGGTCGTTGCATACAATTCCACGGCAGTACCCTTCGGGCAGAGGAACGCTTCGACTTTGGACGTGTCATACAGATTGTTTTCGATATCCTGCTGAGAACCTACCAGGAATACGATATCATCTGCCGGCACATTGACTTCACTGTCACGGTGATATTCCAGGCAGTTCAGCGCAGTATTGCTGCCATTGCAGTAACCAAGCTGGATCGGCATGCCACCATACATACGATCGGACAGTTCCTTGCAGATCGGAAGACCTTCCAGCCAGGCATCGCCAGGTTCATAGATGGTCCCATCCTCCGGCTTTTCAGATACTTTATTCAAAGTATCCAGAAGTTCGGTCCAGTCATACCCTTCGACGACTTTTCCATACTTTTTAAAGTCGCGGTCAAATACACTTTTGATGATCATACGCTTTCATCTCCTTATCATGTAGACCTTTTGTACTATTGTACAGCTTTCTTTGAAAAAAGAAAAGCATGATATACATAAAAATATTTATTGTTCTGTTATTGTACCGTTTTCTACAAAATAACGGGC
>JAILDJ010000270.1 GCA_024689505.1 Clostridiales bacterium | reverse complement strand
TACTGATCAATCCCATATGATCCGGATGATAGTGCGTAGCTATGACGTAGTCTATATCTGTTACCTGAAGTTCATGAGCCTTCAGTGCTTTGTAAAATGCAGGCAAAGTCCCTGCATAATCGGTATCGACCAGGAGACTTTTCTGGCTGCCTCGGATATAAAACGTATTGGTATTTCCGTATTTGAGTCTGATCATGCTATAGTTTTCTTTTCATTATCGCACTTTCGACAGTATATCATATTACTGCGTACAATTCTACCATCGATATTTTGCTTGCATCTATGTATCACAGAATTTCCAGACCGTGTCATAGAAATCCTTCGCTTCTTCAAACAGACCATGGCCATAAGCGTCATACACGAACAATGCACTGTTCGTGATCCCGTTGTGCAATTCATGACACGCGTCGTTGCCCACGGTCTTGTCGTCACCACCCGCAATGATCAGTGTAGGACAGGAGATCTTTGATAATTCGCTCCGCACGTCAAAACCAAGGATCGCGAAAGCGTTTTTATAAAACCGATCATAGGATGCGGGTTTTGTGAACCGTGCAAGCAAAGGGAATACTTTTCGGTTCTTTCGCAAATATTTCTCTGAGTACATTTTTTCTGCAGTATCGATCATCAACGCCCTATGATCTCCACGTTCCGCCATTCCGATCCAGCCAGTAACTGCATCTCGCGCGACCTCATTCGCATTTGGTGCTGTGACAGCCAGGATCAGCCGCTCCACAACTTCCGGATGATCGATCGCAATGCACTGTGCGATCATGCCTCCCTGGGATACGCCCAACACACACGCCTTTTCGATCCCAAGCTTCTTCATGGCCGTGACCTGATCATTTGCCATGTCCACGATACTGTATCCTTCCGGCATCTCATTCTTTCTGCTGAACATATAGACGGTGTAATCTCGAAGGAAGCGTTTATAGGGAGCCGCAAGCACCCAGGCCTTCCCTTTCACCGTTGCCAGCCCGTCTGAAAGTCCGGGCAGAACGACCAGTTTTTTTGAACCGCTGCCGAATGCGACGTAATACATACTGGTGCTGCCTATGGTCACGCAGCCATTCTTCCGCATGATTGCCCTCCTCACTCCTACAGATTTCGATTTTGTCGAAGATCACAGATCATACATCTTGGATCTGAGGATCGTGGTCTTGTTACCGAAGATTTCACGGCATGTCCGCTTCTCCAACGCCTGTCTGTGTTCAAAATGCGCTATCAGGTCCTCGATATTTCTAAGGGAACGCTTCTTCGCGTAAGGGGCGTTGATGAAGAATTCCATCATCATGGGGAACCAAAGTTCATTTCCTTCATGATCCACGCGCTCTTTCCGGATCGCGTTCAGATTTTCTGATATGTCCGTAGTTTCGACATAATATATCTCAAATTCTTTACCTTCAAGGGCATCTCGCACTGCTAGATAAAAGTTAAGGATCTCATCGTCCGACATGTCTCTGAAAAGGATCAGATCTTCAACAGCATTCTGAAACAAAGAGCATTCAAAGATATTACCATCGCTCCTCCAGTTTCGATATCTTGTGAGAACGATATCCCGATAGTCCTCAAATGATATCCTTCCGTTGTAGATCTCAAACTGCTCCATCTCACGATAAAAAGCCCGATCCTCGCTCATTATTTGTGTATAGCAAACGATCCAATATTCGCCTTCTTTATGGGCTTTGGCAATGATCTGATCCTGGAGATCTTTCCATTTCTCCAAAACTTGCGCATAGGAAGCCTCCGGCATTCTTGCGCACCAGGCCAATTCGACCGGAGAATAGTCTCCCTCCATCACAGCATTGTAATCGGGATGTTTTTCCAAAATCTTTCGTACCAAAGTGCTTTTCCCACTGCCCGGCAGACCTTCGACAAAATAGTTCATTGATCAACCTACTTTCTACAGATCTTTCCTGAAATTATAATTCTTCGTCTCTTTTCATTCAACCGTTTCATGAACTTTTTATCCCGACAAATACAAAAAAGGCTCCCCACCGCCTATGTTGGCAGTGCAGGAGCCTTGATGGATCAATGCAGCTTGTACGCTCCGGTTCTGATCGATGCAATGACGCCGCCATCGATCAGCAGATCCGTTCCGGTAATGAATCCGGCATGTTCACCCAACAGGAATGCTCCGGCTTCCGCGATCTCATCGGAAGTCCCGGTACGCTCAGCAGCGGAGGTGTCGATCATATTCTGATAACCGGCACCTGCGGCAGAGAATTCATCGTAAGCCAAAGGTGTTACGATCACGCCGGGG
>JAILDJ010000255.1 GCA_024689505.1 Clostridiales bacterium | reverse complement strand
ATCTATATGAAGGACATGAGCCGCGCCGAACAGAAGGAATTGGCAGCTCATATTGAAGACATCGTTTTTGATCTGCCGAACACGGTCGTTTGAATTCTGAAATAAGAAGGGGGCCATGTCCCTATATACTCATTCGCTTGGTTTGCTAAAGCAAAAATCGCTCATGAGTAATATAGGGACATGGCCCTTTTTATTTGAATTCAAACGATCGATTTGTATAGGTGAAGCTTGTTATGGATCTTACATGTTTTCTGCAGCCTGCTGCAGTCTGCGGACGACTCTTTCTTTACCGAGCAGTTTCATCACCACTTCCAGTTCAGGCGAGTTTTCGCGACCTGTAACAGCGACACGCAAAATCGTGGACAGATCGGCGACGTTGCCGGCGAAAGCTGCAGGATCCTGTTTATACTCCTTCATATTGGCAGTGTAACCATATTTCGGGCACATCGCTTTGATACGGTCGAACCAGGCGGAAGCATCCTCTGTCTCATCATACTGTCCTGCATAGTCGATCAGGATCTCACGGATCTGTGCTGGATCTTTCTCCGGCATCTTCGAGTAATCCGGTGTGAAGAATCCGTCATAGAAGAAACCGATATAGCCACGCACGTCTTTCCATGTTCCAATGTCTTTTCTCGGTTTCTTTCCGCCGCGTCCGATAGAGAGTATCGCTTTTGCATAGGCCGGATCCGCTTCCATGACGGTGCACAGTTCCGGATCGAAGTCCTTCGCCCACGTGACGATATAATCGTATACTTCGTCCGCACTCATCCGGGAGATGACGTTACGACTGACATCGTGCAGCTTATCGATATCGAACAGCGCACCGGAAGAGCTCATCTTCTTGGTATTGAAGGGGAAGCTGTTGCGGTCCGCCATCGGATTGGCCAGGCGCCATTCCTCAAAGTTGGAATTCAGCAGGATCATCAGATATTCCAGAACGGCGGGCACCGGGACGCCGGCCTCGAAATAATAGTCGAGCGCCAGTTCCGGATCCTTGCGCTTGGAAAGCTTACGCTTGGAACCACCGTCCATCTTCATCAGCTGGGCGGTATGGATATACTTCGGACGCTTCCATCCCATGGTATCGAAGAGTTGCAGATGGATCGGCAGCGTGGCAAGCCACTCTTCTCCGCGGACGACATGGGTGGTCCCCATCAGGTGGTCATCGACGACATGCGCGAAATGGTACGTCGGAATACCATCGGATTTCAGCAGGACCACATCCTGATCGTTTTCCGGCAGCTCCATCTTGCCCTTGACCAGATCTGTATGATAGACCTTTTTAGCCGGATCTCCGGGAGAACGGAAACGGATGACATAGGGCTGTCCGGCCTCGATCTTCGCCTGGATCTCCTCGAACGTCAGGTTGCGGCCGACCGCGTAAGCGCCATAATAACCGAAGTTTTCCTTGCGCTCTTCCTGAAGCTTATGCATCTCGGCAAGTTCTTCTTCTGTGGTGAAATCCGGATAAGCCAGTCCCCTTGCGACCAGATCCTTGGCGAAGGTCTGATAGATAGCAGCTCTCTGGCGCTGACGGTACGGACCATACTGTCCATTATCTCCGTCCAGGGTCGCACCTTCATCGAAAGGCAGACCAAACCGCTGGAAGACTTCCAGGATGGTCTGAACGCCGCCCGGCACCTCACGTTTCTGATCCGTATCCTCGATCCGCAGATAGAAGATACCATCGCTCTGATGCGCCAGCCGCTCATCGACCAGGGCCCCATACAGGTTGCCCAGATGCATGAAACCAGTCGGGCTGGGTGCCATACGTGTCACCTTTGCCCCTTCTTTCAGATTCCTGGCCGGATAGCTGGCCTCGATCTCTTCCGGAGTGGTCGTAATGTGAGGAAACAGGTAAGCCGCCAAGGCTTGATAGTCCATATCAGTAACGCTCCTTACTTTTTGTTTTTATCGGTCTTGGCAAAGGTGATCTTGTTCTCCTTGCCTTGGATCAACCGCTTGATATTGTCTTTATGGCGGATAAAGGACATGACCATAAAGAATGCCGCGAGCAGGATGACCTCCGTACCATGGACTTTGCCTACGTACAGGAAACAAGTCGTGATGAATGCGGCGGTCATGGCCGTCAACGCCGTTACAGACATGTACTGCAGTCCGAAAAGGACGCTGAGCGCCGGGATCGCTGCGATAAGGAAAACACGAAAATCGATCGCGATCCATACCCCGATGGAAGAGGCGAATCCCTTGCCGCCCTTGAATTTCAGATAAAACGGAAAATTGTGGCCCAGGACGGCACCGACGCCGGCCCACAGCCTGAGATAGGTATTAGCAAAACTGAACCCATAGATCCAGCCCGCGAAGCAGACGGCCAGCACCCCTTTTGCAATATCCAGGATCAACGTTATGATCCCACTGCTGAGACCGAACACGCGCGCCATATTGGTGGTACCCGCGTTACCGCTCCCGTAATTTCGGATATCCTTGCGGAAGTGCAGCACACTGATCAACCAGGCAGTCTGGATGCAGCCGACGCCGTAGCCTATCAATAAACAGATCAGACGTTCTTTCATGACGCATCTATCCTCCGTTTATTTTGTATCTTTCTCCCCGCGTTCCCGGATGATGAAGCGGATCGGAGTCCCATGGAATCCAAACGCATCACGCAGCCGGTTCTCAAGATACCGTTTATAAGAAAAATGCATAAGTTCCGCATCGTTGACGAACAAAACGAAGGTCGGCGGTTTGACCGCGACCTGTGTCATGTAAAAGATCTTCAGGCGCTTGCCCTTATCTGACGGCGGCTGGAACATGGCCATGGCATCGTAGAGGATGTCGTTGAGGACGCCTGTTTGTACCCGCATGTTCTGGTTTTCCGCCACACTGTCGATGACCTCGAACAGCTGACTGATCCTCTGCCCTGTCTTGGCGGAGATGAACATCTTCTGTGCGTACGGCATGAAGGACAGCGTCGTATCGATATCGCGGATGTACTTGTACATGGTCTTGTCATCCTTCTCGATGGCATCCCACTTGTTGACTGCCACGATGACGCCCTTGCCGTTATCATGGGCGATACCCGCGATCTTGGCATCCTGCTCGGTAAGACCTTCCGTCGCGTCGATCATCACGATGGCGATATCGCACCGTTCGACGGCGGTGACTGCCCGCAGCACGGAATAGTGCTCGATCGACTCCTTGATCTTGCTGTGACGGCGGATCCCTGCCGTATCGATGAAGATGTAGTCCTTGCCCTCATAGGTCACTTTGGTATCGATCGCGTCGCGGGTGGTACCGGCCACGTCACTGACGATGACCCTTTCCTCACCCAGCAGACGGTTGATCAACGAAGACTTTCCGGTGTTCGGCTTCCCGATGACCGCGATGTGCAGGATCTCTTCTTCCTCTGCCAACTCGTCTTCCGGCGGGAAATTCGCGAGGACCGCGTCCAGCATATCGCCGACGCCCTGCATCTGCTCCGCGGAAATGGGGTACGGATCCCCCAATCCCAGCTCATAAAACTCATAAATGGACGAAACGTCCCTCATGTTGTCCAGTTTATTGACCGCAATGACGACGGGCTTTTTAGAGCGACGCAGCATGTTGCCGACTTCGAGATCCGCATCGGTCAGACCGGTTCGGCCATCCGTCACGAAGATGATGACGTCCGCCGTATCGATGGCAGTCAGCGCCTGCTCGCGCATGTACTGCAGCAGCTGGTCATCCGTTTTCGGCTCGATACCGCCGGTATCGATGAGCGTATAAGTGCGGCCCAGCCACTCGCTTTCTGCATAGATGCGGTCCCGGGTAACGCCCGGTGTATCTTTAACGATCGAAACTCTTTTTCCTGCAAGCCGGTTGACCAGTGTGGACTTGCCAACATTGGGCCGGCCGACGATCGCAACGATTGGTTTCAAATATCTATCTCCTTGTCTTTCAGATCACTGTAAAAACGCCAGATGCATTTGATATATCATACACCATCCACAGGATCCTGTAAAGTACACGATCAGTACAGTTCCAGGAAGGCGGCCATCGTCCCGCGGCGGTTTCCCATGAAACGATGGGAGAAATAATAATCCGGATGGCACTTGGTACAAAGATCCGTCACCGTGATGTGTGCGGCTGTCACACCTGCCTCGAGCAGTGCTGCTTCATTCGCCTGCCACAGGTCCAGATACCGTTTGTCCTCCGCAGCAGCGGACAGGATCATGCTTCCTGCCCGTTGTGGAAACGCTTCGCGGAAGGGCTTGAACACATCCGCACCGACCTCGAAGCAGCAAGGGCCGATGGAAGGGCCGATGCCCACCAGGATGTCCGCAGGATCGGAGCCAAAGTCCTCCCGCATGCGGTGGATCATGGACGCTCCGATCTTTTTCAGTGTTCCCTTCCACCCGGCGTGTGCCAGCCCGATGACGTCCCGCACCGGGTCCAGGAAGAACAACGGTACACAGTCCGCATGGAACGTGACCAGTGCCACGTGTTTCTTATCTGTGATCAGGCCGTCGACCTGCTCCAGCATGGGCTGCTTCAGGATCCCGCTGCCGCGGTACTGCTGATCGACGTACAGGATGCGATCCCCATGGACCTGATCGGAAAAGACCATATCTCCTACATAGATGCCAGTGGCCTGGCTCATGCGCTGAAAATTGTGCATGACGGTCTGCGCATCATCCCCGCGCTTGAATCCCAGATTCATGGAGGCATAGTAGCCCTGGCTCATGCCGCCGCGTCGCGTGGAAAACGCGTGATGCACTTTGCCTGTCCGGTCAAAAGCAGGAAATGTCGTGTAGAAAAGGTTGCCCTCTTCATGGATCGTGAGGGTACTGCTTGTAAACTCCATTCTCAGGCTCCTTCGTAAAAAGCATTCTCGATATGACAAATACGACCATCACCATACACCGCGATGACGTCGAAACGGGCGGCTTGTTCAAAACCACCGTGCTTCAGCAGATACAAGCGGAAAGCACGGATCATATGCAGCCGCTTGTCCTGGCGTACCGCTTCCAGCGGATCCCCATACCGGGTGTTCGCCCGGTACTTGACCTCACATGCTACCAACACACCTTCCGGGCTTTGGCAGATGATGTCCAGCTCGCCATAGCGGGTGTAGAAATTACGTTCGAGGATCCGGTACCCTTTCTGTTCCAAATATCGGGCCGCCTTTTCCTCTCCTTGGTTTCCGGTCTGTCGATGGTTCATACAAAGTTCTTGATAAAACTCCTCCGATGGATAGGACAGGGACCATAGGCGCGGATCGCTTCGATGTGCTCTTTCGTCCCATATCCTTTGTGTTTCGCGAAGCCATATTGCGGGTAGATCTCATCGTATGCCCGCATGATCGCGTCTCGGGTCTCCTTGGCCAAAATACTGGCCGCGGCGATCGAGACACTTTTCGCATCCCCCTTGATGATGCCCTGCTGCGGGATGTGGATCTGAGGGATCGTCAACGCATCGATGAGCAGCAGTTCCGGCGCCGGATCTAAAGCAGCGACCGCTTTCTGCATGGCTTCTTTGGTGGCTTCCAGGATGTTGATCCTGTCGATGGTCTGCTCGTCTACGATACCGATCCCGAAACTGATGGCTTGTGCCTCGATGAGCGGTTTCAACACCGCACGCCGTTTTTCACTGAGCTTCTTGGAATCGTTCACCCCGTAGA
>JAILDJ010000247.1 GCA_024689505.1 Clostridiales bacterium | reverse complement strand
CCTTGGGCTGTTGTTTCTTCTGCGGCTCCGCCTTCGGCTGCTGCTTCTTGGGCTGCTCGGCTTTCGGCTGCTGCGATTGCTGTGGCTGCTTTTTCGGCTGTTCCGGCTGCGGCTTTACCTCCGGCTTCAGTTCCGGTTTCTGAGACTGGAACTTACGCACCGGTTTGCGGGCTTTATTGTGCCGCTTCGGCTTGCCGGCGCTGGTATCCATCTTCAGACGGCTTACCTCCCGGCCCTGGTCCTGCCAGAACTGTACGACCGCGTCAAAACCGGCATCATTGGAGACGATGACGAATTCGTCCTCACTGCGCCCGTTGGCCGCGACCGCGCCAAGCACTGTGACGAGCTGGAAATCCAGCGCGTTCGTTCCGATGTAGCAGCGGATCCACGTCACCCGGTCCGCACCCAGCTCCATCAGACGGCGTACGCTGTCGCTCTTCATGTGTGTGCTGTTCTCGCTGTAGAAAATGTAGATGTGGTCCTTCAGGCCCAGGCTCTGGACGATGCCCTCGACCCAGACATCATTCACATTTTCACTGTCGATGAAATAGTGTTTTGCTGGTTTTCGGCTGAAAATCATAAATGGATCAAATCCTCTTCTTTTAGTATGCTGCATGACCTCCTTCTGCAGATGTGATCCCAATCAGTACATACATAGTAATCATACCATAATCTTTCCTGTTTGCAAACACTTTATTTCTTGTCAATCTCCTATGTTAGTGGTAGACTGGACCTATCACATGAAAAGGAGTCTACCTTTATGAATATGTTCACTGCTCAGACAGAAGAAATGCTGAGCCAGCTGGCTCGTCTGGTACAATATAACTCCGAACGCGGTGAGGCTTCGGAAGGCAAGCCCTTCGGCGAAGGTCCTGCCGCCTGCCTCGCGGAAGGCCTCAAGATCGCCGAAGAAATGGGGTTCCGTACAAAGAACCTGGACAACTACTGCGGTTACGCCGAAATGGGCGAAGGTCCGGAGATCATCGGCATCGCCGCGCATCTGGATATCGTGCCTGCTGGTGATGGCTGGGAGACCGATCCTTTCACCCTCACCCGCAAGGGCGACAAAGTCTATGGCCGTGGTGTCAGCGATGACAAAGGCGCGGTGATCGCTTCTCTGTACGCCATGAAGGCTGTCAAGGACAGCGGCATCCCCATGAACAAGCGCGTCCGTCTGCTGATGGGCTGCAATGAGGAGACAGGTTCCCGCTGCATGGCTTACTACAACGCACATGAAGAACCGGTCACCTGCGGTTTCACGCCGGACGGCAATTTCCCGGGCATCTATGGAGAAAAGGGGATGCTTGCCATGGTCGCGCGCAGCAAGAACTCCAAGATCCTGGAGATCCAGGGCGGTTTCGTCTCCAACGCGGTCTGCCATAAATGCCACATCGTCATCCCCGGCGGTGAGGTAAGGAAAGACGTACTGGAAAACGCGCTTGCCAGGACCCCGCTGGTCAGCTATTCCGTAGAAGTTTCCGAAGGCCGTATCACCATCGAAACGCAGGGCATGGCCGCCCATGCCAGCACCCCGCAGTTGGGTGTCAACGCGGCCGGATACACCATGCAGGCCCTTGCTGAAGCCGGTTTCCAGGATGACTTCGTCGACTTTTATAATGAACATATCGGCGTATCCAATGACGGTGCCGGTATCGGTTTAAAGGTCGAAGATGAATATGGTCCGCTTACCCTGAACAACGGTATCGTCGGTATGAAGGATGGACAGATCTTTGCGACGATCGACATCCGCTTCCCCGTCACCTATTCATCGGATCAGCTCCGCATGCTTTGCGCCAGACATCTGGAAGAAGACAAGGGAACGATCGAGATCATGGGCGGCGGCGAGCCTCTCTTCTTCCCGCCGGATTCTGACCTGGTCAAGAAACTGGTCTCCGCCTATCGTGACGTCACCGGAGACTATGAGCACGAGCCGGAAGTCATCGGCGGCGGCACCTACGCCAAGTCCATCCCCGGCATCATCGCCTTCGGCTGCGAGTTCCCCGGCGCGGACAACCATATCCACGATGCCAACGAGTCTCTGCCTGTCGAAGAGTTAGGTCTGCAGGCTACCATCTACCAGAAAGCGATCGAAAATCTGCTGGCGTAACCAAAGGATCTGTCCCAGGAATCGTACTTTTATCCCAAACATATTGACCCCCTTTCTGGTATGCTATATCCTTGACATAGATGTATCGGAAAGGGGGCTTTTGTGTGAGTACGACATATTGTAAAAACTGTGGCAAAGCGGTCCCCGAGGGGACTTTAGAGTGCCCGCACTGCGGTGCTTCTTTGGGCATGGTCCTGGGTGATCCCATTAAGCCGACACCTGATAATATGAAAGCGGGCGACATTCTGCCCCGCGCGCAGATCTTCTATGCACTGGATAATGGATCCTTCGGGTGGATCGCTTTGGGGCTTCTGTTCCCGGTCGGACTGCTGCTCTACTTCTTATGGCGGAGAAAATACCCCGCAAGAGCTAAAGCTCTGTTGATCGGCGCTGTCTTCGCGATCGTTCTGATCGCTATATCTGTTGCAGTATATTTCTTGGATGATACGTTCTTCTCACAAAGAGAGCTTATGAATCTTTAGGATACAAGCCCAATGAAAAACGGCTGCTTCTCATGATCGGAAGCAGCCGTTTTGTTGTGATATAAGTTCTTACCATTCTACCGCGCCAAGCAAAAGTGCTGCGAGCAGCATGATGAGCGTCAACGCGAAGGCCAAGGGGATGGTCTTTTTCTGATGTTCGCCCAGATCGACACCGGCAAGGCCCGTCAGAAGGAAGGTAGCCGCGGTCAGAGGCGATACGGGGAAACCAGTGGTCATCTGACCCAGCACCGCCGCTCGTGCGATCGAAAGGCCGGAAATGCCGAAGCTTTCCGCCGTCGTGGCCAGCACCGGAAGCACACCGTAATAGAAGGAGTCCGGATCGAAGAGCAAGGATGCGGGCATGCCCAGCACACCGGTGATGACCGGGAAGAAGCGGCCCATCGACTGCGGGATCACAGCGACCAGCGCTTTCGCCATCGCATCGATCATGCCGGTCCCTTTCATGATGCCGGTGAAAGCACCCGCTGCGAAAAGGACGGAGGCCATCATCAAAGCTTCTTTGGCATGGGCATCGACACGTTCCGCCTGCTGGGACGGTTTGGGATAATTGATCACCATGGCCAGCACGAAGGCGATCATAAAGATCACAGCCGGTGCGAAGCCGGAGAACAAGAGGGCTGCCACAGCGGCCAGGATCAACAGGATATTGACGATAAAGAGTTTCGGACGCAGCAGTGCCTCCGCTTCTGGTGACAACGTCTCTTCCTGATAGGCGATCTCCGCATCGTTTGCTACCATGCGCTTCTTCTCTCCCCGGCCGAGGATGAAAGCGAAGGTCAGGACCGCCAGCAGACCGATGACCACAGGGATGATCAGAGGTTTGAAAAGTACCATGACGTCCACGCCCATGGCTGCGGCGGCGCGGATGGTGGGTCCGCCCCAAGGCATGATATTCATGACACCGGCGGCCATCGCAGCGACCGAAGCCAGGGTCGTACGCCTCATATGCAGCGCATCGTACAAGGGCAGCAGCGCAGGGATGCAGATCAGGAACGTTACAGCGCCGGAACCATCCAGGTGCACGATCATCGCCAATACCGCCGTGCCGAGCGTGATCTTGACCGGATCACGACCGATGACCTTCAGGATCCCCCGGATGATGGGACGAAACGTACCCGCGTCGGTCAACACACCGAAGAACAGGATGGAGAAAATGAACATGACGCCGGTGGCCGCCACCGAGCCGATGCCGCCTGCACCGGTGATATGGCCGCTCAGGGCCTTGATATTGGCCAGAACGTTGGTGACGCCGGCCTCATCTTTGATGAAAAACGAAGCGATGACCCCCATGACGAGCGGCACGGAGATCAAGGCTGCCGTTGGGGAAAGTTTCTTGGACATGACCGCTGCCAAAAGCAGTATGACTGTCAGGAATCCCAGGATCGCAAGCATAAAAAATTGCCTCCGTTATGTAGATTGATCTAAATCCAGTATAACAGGCGAGGCATAAAAAGAAAAGTAAAAGATAGGATATTCAGGCGATCTCGGACAGGATCGTGCGCAAAGAAGCCATGGAGCTGTTGTGTGATCGGACGACTTTCGTTTTATCACACAGGCCGCACAAAGCACATTGGATCATTTTATGAGAGCAGGTATGTGTGAAAAGGACCAGAAGGTCCGGCGAACCGATCCTCTCATTCATGCAGCCCTGCATCTTGCAGAAGACTTTGGCCTTATGACCATGCTTTTTACATAATTCCTTATATTGGCGTTCCATACATTCATTGCCGCCGATGATGACGATACTCATAAGCACCTCGTTTCTTAATGGTTATATGAAAAGTATTGTAGTTAGCCGTAACTAACTCCATGATATCATACACTTCCTGATTTGTCAATTCTGCATTCAAAAAACATATTTATCAGTCGCCAAGCCTCCTTTTCTGTAGTATAATACATCTATAGGATATATTTGGGAGGTGCAGCAGCATGAGATCCATCCTGATCAAAGATACGACCCGCGAAGAACGTATCCGTATCATCGCACAAGGTCTGGCCGCATGCGGGACCGAGTGTGACGGCTGCAACGGCTGCGATAACCTGGGCGGCGGCAGTGTCGAGCGCATGTATGAGCCATATATCGAAGGGAAAAAAGAACTTGCGGAGATCAATATGGAATATAACCGCAGCATCGTGCATGGATGACCAATGATACATGAAAGGACAACGGAGATCATTTCCGTTGTCCTTTTATGTCGTTTGATTCATAAGATCGTCCTGATCATGTACAGCACCAACAGATGCAGCGGGTAAAAGGCGTAAAACGCGTATTTCTGATACTTTCTGTCATTACCCCGGCGCCCGTTATACAGGCAGATCCAGATGCCGGCCAGTGCTATGCTGGATATAAAAATGCAATAACTCGTGGTGAACATCCGGCCCTGCGCGATGCGCCGCAGGATCGTGACCAGCAGCAGTGTGCCGCAGCAGCCAAAGGCCTGGATCCAATACGGCCGGTGTTTGAGCTGACCGGTCACATAAATGGCCAGGACGCCCGGCAGGCCCCAGTCGAAATCCCGCATCAGGTATGCTGTTCCCCCCGCCACGAGCAGGTATATGAACTGCCAGGCATAGGGTGGGATCTTGGTAAAACGGCGGATCGAGGCCTCCTCCGCCATCAGGATCAGCAGGCCGGCACCGAGTGTGAATATGACGTTCAGCATGTTTTCGTTGAAAGCCAGTTTGTACGGCAGCATGCTGAGCATCGCCGTGATCATGATGCGGATCACATAAACATAGCGGTTGCGCGTGTATATGAAGCCTTCTGTCAGCAGGAAGACCATCAATGGGAACGTGAAACGGCCCAGCACCCGCATGACCTGGCCCCAGTTGCCCAGAGGCCGCCACCAGATATACGCAACATGATCCAAAACCATAGTGAACATGGCTAACGCTTTCAGCTCATAAGCGGTGAGTCCTTTTTCTTCCAGGCGGACCTTCTTGATCACCTTGGGTTTCTTTTCCTTCTTGCTCATAGTCTCATCGTCAGCGCGATGCGCTTTTTCTGTACGTCGACACTCAGGACTTTGACCTCGACGATATCGCCGACGGACACAACGTCCAGCGGATGCTTGACGAATTTACGGGACAGTTGGGAAATGTGGACCAGGCCGTCCTGATGGACGCCGATATCCACGAATGCGCCAAAATCTGTGATGTTGCGCACGGTCCCTTTCAGGATCATGCCTTCTGTAAGATCCTTCATCTCCAGGACGTCGGTACGCAGGATCGGCGCCGGCATGTCCGCACGCGGATCGCGGCCCGGTTTGGCCAGTTCTTTGATGATATCCTCCAGGGTCGGCAGACCTACGTTCAAGCTTTCCGCAAGCGCGGCCTTCTCGTCCGCGGAGACCTGGATCTTCAGTCCGCCGCGCACGTCGGCCAGAGACAGGCCTTTGGCTTTCAGCAGACCTTCTGCCGCGGCATAGGATTCCGGATGCACTGCTGTGTTGTCCAGCGGATTCCTGCCATTGCGGATCCGTAAGAAACCAGCGCACTGCTCATAGGCCTTCGGTCCCAGCTTGCTGACCTTCAGGAACTGCTTGCGATCGGTGAAAACGCCATTTTCTTCACGATAGGTGACGATGTTCTTCGCGATGGTTTTATTGATACCGGACACGTAGGACAACAGAGGCACAGAGGCCGTATTGACGTCCACACCGACCTTGTTGACACAGTCCTCCACGACGCCATCCAGCGCCTGGGACAGCTTGGTCTGGTTCATATCGTGCTGGTACTGACCGACACCGATCGAACGCGGATCGATCTTGACCAGTTCAGCCAGAGGATCCTGCAGACGGCGGGCCAGCGATACCGCGCCGCGGGTCTCCACATCGAAATCCGGGAATTCCTCTGTGGCTTCCTTCGACGCAGAATAGACCGAAGCACCGGCTTCGTTGACGATCACATAGGAGACCGGATGACGGAAGCGCGGCAGCGTTTCCACAACGAAAGCTTCCGACTCGCGGGAGGCCGTTCCATTGCCTACCGCGATGATATCCACATGGTTCTGCTCCACCATACGGATCAGTTCCCTGCGGGCCCCTTCCCGGCTGCCATGGCAGTAATCTGGCTTGATGACCGCATGATCCCGCACGCGGGAAGTCGCATCGACGACGGCCAACTTGCAGCCGTGGGCATAACCCGGGTCGAAACCCAGCACCGTCTTACCCAGGATCGGCGCCTGCATCAGCAGTTGGACCAGATTCTGGCCGAAAACTTTGATGGCTCCATCCTCCGCCTTTTCACTTAAGTCGGCACGCATCTCGTTCTCGATGGACGGCGCGATCAGACGCTTGTATGCATCCTCATTGACTTCTTCCAGCAGTTCTTTGCGAAGGCTGCCCCGGATGAACTGCCGCCCCATGTAATCGCGAATGCGGTCCTCCGGTGCCTCTACAGCGACAGTAAGGAATTTCTCTTTCTCACCGCGGTTCAAGGCCAGGACACGATGTCCGGCTGCCTTCACCAGCGGCTCTCCATATGCATAATACTGTGTGTAAACACTTTCTGCCTCGGCATCTTTGGCTTTCGATGTCAACCGACCGAGATTATGGGTCAGCCGACGGATGACCGTCCGGCATTCCGCATCGTCGGAAACGCGTTCCGCCAGGATGTCCTTTGCGCCGTTGAGCGCTTCTTCCACGGTATTTACGCCTTTTTCTTCAGACAGGAACTGCTGCGCCAGTTCTTCCACCGACGTCCGGTCCTTCTGCTCCCAGATCAGATCGGCCAGAGGCTCCAGCCCCTTTTCTTTGGCGATGGTGGCGCGGGTACGGCGCTTCTGCTTATACGGACGGTACAGGTCCTCGACTTCGACCAGCACCTTGGCATTTTCGATCTGCGCACGCAATTCGTCCGTAAGCTTGCCCTGCTCTTCGATGGATCTCAGGACCGCCTCCTTGCGCTCTTCCAGATTGCGCAGGTACGTCAGCCGGTCGTTGAAGTTACGCAGGACCTCGTCGTCCATGGAACCGGTCTTTTCTTTACGGTAGCGGGCGATGAAGGGGATCGTGTTGCCCTCATCGATCAGCGCCAGCACGTTTTCGACCTGCCACGCCTCCAGCGAGAATTCCTGCATCAAAGTTTCCTGTATTCTGTCCATATATGTCTCCTGGTGTTTCTTCTATAACAAAATTCGGGAGCTTAAGTTCCCGCTTGGGGATCCTAAGCTCCTTGTGGTTTTTCATATCAATCAACGATCTTTTCGATATAGCGGACCATATCGCCGACCGTTTTCATCGCTGTCAGCTCATCCGTAGGGATCTCGATCTGATACCGCTCTTCGATACCATAAACGATCTCATACAGATCCAGAGAATCTGCTTTCAGATCATCTTTGATGTTGGTGTCCATCGTGATCTCGGAAGCATCCACATCAAGCATATCGACGATCAGTTCCTGTACTTCTTCGAAGACCATTCTTTTTCCTCCTTTTCGCTAAAGCTATAGAGCATTATAGCGCCCATAGCAGTCCTTGTCAAATATATTATGCTACTCTTCCTTTGCCAGGACGACTTCCATATCTTCGACCGTCAGCGTGATCAATCCCGCATCGTACGTACATTCGGAATACATATCTTCTGTCTCCAGATATAGTTTGTCACCTTCCATGCGCCAGGTGATGGCCTGTTCCTCTCCATCGTTCAGGAAGACGCCCTCGCCTCCCTTTTTCAATTCGATGGCATACATCTCGGCCAGCTCACCTTTACCACCGCGCATACGATAGACGATCTGCGCCATGCGCATGCTCAGGCCATCGATACTCATCGGTCTGTACACGCCGCACATTTCCTTTTCCAAAGCTTCGACCTCTTCCGCCAGTTCCGCGGCCTCGGCCTCTTCCTTCAGATCGTTGTTTTCCTGGACCTTCGCATCGTATTCTTCTTGCAGTTTATCGTACGCTTCCTGCAGCTCCTTGTACTGCTTCTGCAGCGTTTCGTGCTCTTCCTTCAGCGCCGTGAACTCCTGCTCCATCGTCTTGTAGGACTCGTCCAAGACATCATATTTTTCCTGCAGGACACGCATGCCTTCCGAAGCTGCCTCCAGCTCCTGCGACAGTGTTTCGACCTTTTGGTTGGCCTTTTTTGCAGAGCGCACCGCGAAGATGGCCACCCCTAAGGTGACCAGCAAAACAAAAACGGCCGCGATCGCTCCGGCGATCACATATTTGACCTGACGTTCATTCAACGCCAGGGGTTCGCGCGGGGGGATGTCCCGGATCTCAGACTCATGCTCCATCGATCATGATTCCTTTCCATTGATTATGCCAAGATGGTATCATATTTTCCGGATTCAATCAATGCTTTTCTTCTTGACGAACGCTGCACGGGATAGTACCATAAATTGAATACTTTTTTCACTTTAGGAGGCCCTCATGAAGATCCTTGTCACCGGTTTCGACCCCTTCGGCGGTCAGACTGTCAATCCGGCATATGAAGCCGTCCGCCTGCTGCCGGACCAGATCGGAGCAGCCACACTCATCAAAGCGCAGATCCCCACGATCTTCGGACAAGGAGCGGATCTTCTGGAGCAGCTGATGGAAGCCCATACGCCGGATGCCGTCCTTCTCGTGGGCCAGGCAGGCGGAAGAGCCGCCATCAGTGTCGAACGCATCGCCATCAACGTCCAGGACGCGTCGATCGCCGACAATGCCGGTGCGCAGCCGGTGGATCTTCCGGTCGTGCCCGGCGGACCCGCTGCGTATTTCGCTACCATCCCGGTCAAAAAGATCGTCCGGCGGGTGCAGGAGGCAGGGATCCCCTGCCGTGTTTCCGACAGTGCAGGGACCTTTGTCTGCAACGATCTTATGTACCGCATGCTGCATCATATCGATGTACATCATTTACCGGTGATCGGCGGATTCATCCATGTGCCGTACCTGCCGCAGCAGGCGGCAGTTCTGCCAGGTCAGGCACCCAGCATGAGCCTGGAAATGATCGTGCAGGCACTGCATCTCGCCTTGAAAGAGATCCTTGCTTCCTTTGACACTCTTCCCATTCTGTGATATACTGGACTCTGCATTTTTATTATTTTAGGAGTATCTGATGTCTTCTTCCCGACGCAAACCCGAGCTGAAGCAGCACCATAGAAAGCTGGTGCATGTTGCGGCAGTCATTCTTTTCCTGCTGTACCTGGGTGTTCTGGCTTATATTCTTTTCTTCCTGGAAGTTCGGGACGGAACCTACCACAACGTGAACCTGGTCCCGTTCAAAACGATCCGCATGCTGTACACCTACTATTTCAAATTCCACGAGTTCACATCCTGGTACTGGATCGCGAATATTTACGGCAATATCGCACTGCTGGCGCCTTTCGGCCTATTGCTGCCGCTGGTATGCCATCGCCGCATGGCCTTCTGGTCCATCCTGCTGCTGGCCGCACTCTTTTCCATCGCGATCGAGGCATGCCAGTATCTGACCCTGGTGGGCGAAGCCGATATCGACGACGTCATCCTGAATGTGTTCGGTGCCCTGCTGGGGTATATCGTGTACCGCATCCTGGGCAATTCTTTCAAATGATATCTGGAGGTAATCATGTTAGCTGTCATCACTGTGACCGGTAAAGACACCGTCGGCGTACTGGCTAAAGTCTCAGGCGAATGCGCCGCTGTCGGCGCCAACATCATCGACGTGTCCCAGACCGTCATGCAGGGGCTGTTCGCCATGATCATGATGGTCGAGATCGACAATATCAACTGCGATTTCACCGCAATGGTCGATCGCATGGAAGCTTTAGGCGCCGGTATGGGCTACGTCATCCATGTGATGCATGAGGATATTTTCAACGCGATGCACCGCATTTAGGAGATCCGCCCCATGCTCAACACCAACGATATTTTAGAAACCATATCCATGATCCAGGACGAGAACCTGGATATCCGTACCGTCACCATGGGCATCTCCCTGTTGGACTGCGCCGACGCGGATATCAAGGCGTCCTGCGAAAAAGTCTACCGCAAGATCACGACCTGCGCCAGGGATCTGGTCCCGGTCTGCGAGCAGATCGAAAAGGAATACGGCATCCCCATCATCAACAAGCGCATTTCCGTAACGCCCATCGCCATGCTCGTCGGCGTGTCCGGTGGGGATCCGGTGCAGTACGCGCTGACGCTGGAACGCGCCTCACAGGCGGTCGGTGTCAACTTCATCGGCGGCTTTTCCGCTTTGGTCCACCGTGGCTTTTCAGCAGGTGATAAGGCATTGATCGAAGCCATTCCCGAAGCTCTGTCCCGTACGGAGCATATCTGCGCTTCCGTCAACGTCGGTTCGACCAAGGCCGGTATCAACCTGGACGCGGTGGAGATGATGGGCCGCATCGTCCGCGAGGCGGCCGAGATCACTCAGGACCGCGAGTGCATCGGCGCTTCCAAACTGGTCGTGCTGTGCAACGCTCCAGAGAACAACCCGTTCATGGCCGGCGCCTTCCATGGCGTCGGTGAGCCGGACGTGGTGATCCATGTTGGCGTTTCCGGACCCGGTGTCGTGCGTTCCGCCCTGGCCCGCAATGGCAAGGATAAGACCATCACACAGATCGCGGATCTGATCAAGCGGACCGCGTTCAAGATCACCCGCATGGGACAGTTGGTCGGTACACTGGCTTCCGAACGTTTGGGCGTGCCCTTTGGCATCGTGGACCTGTCGCTGGCACCGACGCCTGCTGTGGGCGATTCCGTGGCGCATATCCTGGAAGAGATCGGTCTGGAACAGTGTGGTGCTGCAGGTACCACAGCGGCACTCGCCATGCTCAACGATGCGGTGAAAAAAGGCGGCGTCATGGCCTCCTCCATGGTCGGCGGCCTGTCAGGCGCGTTCATCCCGGTATCGGAAGACGCTGGTATGATCGATGCGGCCCGCTCCGGAGCCCTTTGTATCGAGAAACTGGAAGCGATGACGGCCGTCTGCTCCGTCGGTCTGGATATGATCATCATCCCGGGCGATACCACTGCAGAAGTCATCTCCGGTATCATCGCGGACGAAGCCGCCATTGGCATGATCAACTCCAAGACCACCGCTGTGCGCGTCATCCCGGCCATCGGCAAACAGGCCGGAGAAGAACTGAACTTTGGCGGGCTGCTGGGCTATGGACCGATCATGAAGGTCAACACCTTATCGCCGGCCACGTTCGTCCATCGCGGCGGACAGATCCCGGCCCCGATCCAGGCTTTGAAAAACTAACAAACATGAAACAAGAGCAGTGGAATAACGAATGGATCGTTATCTCACTGCTCTTTTTTATGTCCTATGGTTTTCAATACTACCGTGGCAAGGGTTCTTGATACTCTGACAGATGCA
>JAILDJ010000240.1 GCA_024689505.1 Clostridiales bacterium | reverse complement strand
GAAGGTCTCACCATCCGCACGGGAGGTCAGCAGGATGTCTTTCCATAGCTGCTCAACGGCCTGATGGCGGCTCAGCTTGGGGTACAGCTTCTTGGCCCAGGCTTCGCCCGGCACCGCGGCGATGCACCACTGATGCTTGTTGTCGATGGCGTCACGATAGGGCTTCATCACGGCCGCGCGCTTCTGCATGGCGCCGAAGAACTTGCGGTTGATGCCCTTCAGGCCGTCCGGATCATCGCTGGCCAGGAAGATGCGCACAGGCAGACGATCGACCATCTCCTGCATGCGGGCACGTTCCCACTCGGTCACTTCGGACAGGACCTTTTCCTTCTGCCAGCGGGCGTGGACCTTGGTCAAGGAGGGATAGCTCCAGTCGACACGCACCTTACGGGCGCCGGCGCGGTAGCATTCTTCCACCAGCATCTGCACGAATTCCGGCTGATCCAGCGATGCGTTGATCATCACATCCTGGCCCTTCTGGACGTTGCCGCCCATCGTTGCGATGAGACGGGCATATTGTTTTAAGATCGTTTTTTTCATCAATAATCTCCCTTATAATACACGGATCGATGTGCCGCCTTCGACGAACGGTCCGGGGATCACGGAAACGCCGGCATGGTTGCCGAAATAGTCCGTATTGAAGATGATCGCGGTGCCGTCCGGCTCCTCGAAGCGCTGCTCCGGCTCGAAAGCCTTGCCCAGGATGTCCGAATTGATGACGCCGGTGCGGAAATCACCGATCAGATCGAAGATGTTGGTCTTCAGCACCAGAGCGCCATCTTCTTCGACCAGGTCGCAGTAGACGTCCTTGGCTTCCGGTGCGACGTAATTGGTGTCGTGCTTACTGATGTCAGCACCGTTCAGATACGCATTGCCGTCGACCCAGACCGGCAGATGGCCGAAGTGCGTCAGCGCCAGTTTGCCCATGTGCGGCTCCTCACCCATCTGGAAGTTGGCGTACCACTCCTCATAGGACGGGAAGATGTCGAAGCAGGCGGTACCAACGACTTCGTAATCGTTGTTCTGCGGGGTCTTCTCCGGATCCGTGACCGGATACTTCTGGAAGAAGATATTGTTGTAGATGCGATCGTCGCCATGCAGGATGGTCATGAAGCCGGCGACTTCGGTGCGGTGGCGGATGTGGTACGGGGTGTAGCGCGGCTCACGCTGTCCGTTGATGACGCTGTCGACGCCGGAGTTGATCAGACCAAAGGATCCGCAGGCCAGGTTGTGGACGAAAGCCTGTCCCTGAGACGGCAGGACGAAGGAGACCTTGGAAAGAAGGATGTTGTTGTCGACCAATGTGGGACCATGGCCGACTTCCACGAAGACGTCGCAGTTGAACATGGCGCCCATCGCATGTCCGACACCTTCCGGCTTCTGGTTGTTGTACATCAGGTTCTGGCTGATGCGGGCACCCTGTGCCTCCCAATCCAGCCATACGCCCATGATGCAGTTGTGGATATGATTGCGGCGGATCGTAACGTCGATAGCGGCATGCAGTTTGATACCGGCGGTCTCGGCGCCGCCCAGCTGCTGGGAATTGCAGACGTGGTGGATATGGCAGTCTTCGATGATGGAGAAGACCGCGCCCATGCGGCCAACGATACCCGTCTGTTCACAATGATGGACGTTGCAGCGGCGGATGATGTGGCTGCCGATATTTTCCTTCAGCCAACCATGATACTGACCGCGGCAGACAGCGTCGCGCTCCATCTGGGTCGGACTCTTGACACGCTTGGTATAGAAGTACATGTCGTTCTCCGGGTCGAGGTATTTGCCCAGGGAGATACCGCAGCACTTGCTGCCCCAGATCTCGCAGTCCTCGATGATCCAGCCTTTGGACCAGTGCGGACCGATCATACCGTCCTGATAAGCGGCCGGCGGAGCCCAGGTGGTCGCCGCTTTATTGATATCAAAGCCGCTGACAGTGATATAGCTGATGCCTTCCTGCTCCGGCATGAAGCAGTTGCGGCGGACCAGGATCTCGGTCTTTTCCTGGTTCGGGTCCTTGCCGTGGAAGTTGGCGTACAGAACGGTCTCATCGCCATCCTGCTCGGTGTACCACTTCCAGGTGGAAGCCTCCGCGTCCCATGCGCAAGGGTCTGCCTCGGCAGCGATGCATTCCTCCAGCGTCACGGTCTCGTACATCATTGCGTCGTTGAAGAAGACGGCGCCGGTGTGGCGGACGGTCGGAGCGAAATACCAGTCGCCGCAGACGTAGGTGGTATAGGGGTTGTAGGCGCCGAATACACCGTTGTTCACACGAACGGTCCAGACGTCGCCTTCATAGGGGGTCCATCCGCAGATCGGCTCAGCGCCGGTGATGACCGCGCCAAGAGGCTCTATAGAACGATAGGTGATGCGGGCGTCTTCCTTGCCGGCATGGCGGGGATCGACAGTTTCACGATAGATGCCGGGTGCCACCAGGACTTCATCCCCCGGAAGGGCGATGCGAGCGGCGTCGTTGATGTGACGGAACGGGCGTTCCTTGCTGCCATTGCCTTCAAAAGGCGCATCAGCTTTTACATAGTACTGCATCGAAATATCTCCTTTCAATCAACATTTTTACGGATGATTTCTCAAATATTCTAGCATAGACAAAGGTGTATTTCAATGTAATATCCTGATTTTAAAGAACTGTACTTTCCGCGATTTGTTCAGTTTTCCGGTTTACAAAACAGAATGGGTCTAGTATAATAATTAATAGGTTAATTATAAGGAGCATACTATGGCAGAAACAAAAAAGAATGAACTGATCCGCGATCTGACAGTGGGATCGGTTCCGAAAACATTGCTGAAATTCGCGATGCCGCTGTTCTTATCCGGCCTTCTGCAGACCGTGTACAACATGGTCGACATGATGGTGGTCGGCCGTTTCGTCGGCCCCAACGGCCTGGCTGCGGTCTCCATCGGCGGCGACCTGCTCATGATGATGACATTCATCGCCATGGGTCTTTCCAATGCGGGTCAGATCACCATCTCCCGGTATATCGGGGAAGAGCGGTACGACCGTGTCGGCAGGATGGTGGGCACCCTGTTCACCCTGCTGATCTCCGCGGCGGTGGTCATGATGGTGCTGATCTTCGGTCTGCATAAGCAGATCCTGGACTGGCTGAACACACCGGAAGCTTCCTGGAAGATGACGCGGGAGTACGTGATCACCTGCGCCTCCGGCCTGGTATTCATCTACGGTTATAACCTGGTCTCCGCGATCCTGCGCGGCATGGGCGATTCCCGCCATCCCTTCATGTTTATCGCGATC
>JAILDJ010000213.1 GCA_024689505.1 Clostridiales bacterium | reverse complement strand
TCCAAACACCTGAAGCCCACGCAGGTCTCGGACCCGGAGCTGGTCATCGAGACGACCTATGGCAGTTACCGTTTCCGCGCCGGCGATATCCGCCGCATCATGATCGGTGACGACTGCGATATCACAGATGAGGTCGTCCGTATTATCACAGACAGGTAACTTACGATGGAAATTTCAATTACTGTCAAGAGGAGGAATATCATATCATGGCAAACGATGCACATATCAGTGGCAGCGGACGACTGTCAGGCGGAGACTATAACGAAGTCCATATCAGCGGCAGTGGACGCTTTGATGGGCCAATCCATTGCAGGAACTTCCATGTCAGCGGTTCCTGCAGCGGCAGCGGCGTGCTTACGGTCTTGGAAGAAATGCATTGCTCAGGCAGTTTTCGGACGGAAGGTCATCTGGACTGCCGGGAGATCCACATCTCCGGTTCCGCTCGTATCGAGGGCAATGTGGCCGGACATGAGGAGATCCATGTCTCCGGCAGTCTCAGATGCCACTCTTTATATGGCAACGATGTCTCCATCAGCGGCGGACTGGACACCCAGGGCGATGTAGAAGCCGACAGCTTCACCATGTCCGGCGCAGGTGAGATCCGCGGCCTGCTGAATGCGGAGGAGATCTCCATTACCGTCAGCGGCATCCCCCGGGTCATTAAGATCGAACAGATCGGCGGCAGCCAGATCACCATCAAAACAAGTACCACTATGGGGTTGCTGAGCAAACTGTTCAGCGGAAAAACTGCCGGACCCGGTGCGGCCATCGTCGGTACCATCGAGGGCGACGAAATCGACCTGACATCTACGACTGCCGACGTGGTGCGCGGTGCCGATATCACACTGCGTGACGGCTGCCGCATCAAACGGGTCGAGTACAGCGGAGATCTGATGCTGGAAGGAGATGCTCAGGTCGAGGAACAGATCCGCGTATGAAGAACAATGTGTTTTCCAGCAGGAACTTCCGTCTGGTCTTCCTTGGGGCACTGGTATCAGAGCTCGGGGCTCTGATGTACAGCTTTGCCGTCAGCTTCTATATCCTGGAGATCAGCGGCAACAGTGCCTTTCTCCAGGGCTTGTATCTCGCGCTGTGCGGCGTCGCCATGCTCATCTTCACCCCCATCGGCGGTGTGCTGGGCGACCGCTTCAACAAGGCAAGGATCATGTTCCTCTGCGACTTTATCAAAGGAGGAACGATCCTCCTGGCGACCGTGCTGCTGCTCCTGATGCCCGATGCGAAAGCCCAGATCTGGATCCTGTTCCTTCTCGGGATCCTGGGCAACGCGGTCAGCGGCATCTTCAACCCTGCAGCCGGTGCTCTGCTGCCCCGCATCGTGCAGGAGGACCAGCTGCAGCAAGCCAATTCCTACTTCGTTATGAAGAATGCCTTTGAAAGTATTCTGGGCGTTATCCTGGCAGGTATCTTGTACGCCGCGCTCAGGATCCAGACCCTGTTCCTGTTCGTTGGCCTCTGCTTCATCGCTTCCGGCATCTCCGAGATGTTGATCCGTTACGACCACGAGCCTTCTTCGGAACGATTGACGCTGCAGTTGGCTGTCCGGGACATGGGAGACGGCATCCATTACCTGAAAACAAAAAATGGGCTCCTTCCCTTTCTTGTCGGTTCGCTGTTCATCAATTTCTTTGCAGAACCGCTCATGGGGAATTTCACGCCCTATTTCATCAAGACCGATCTGGCCAGCGCACCTTCCTATCTTCTGGACAGGGTACTGACACCGGAACTCTGGTCCTCTGTTTTCAATGTATGTTTTGGGATCAGTTCTCTGCTCGGCGCGGCGATCCTCAGTGCCCGGGTGCAGGATGAAAAATGCGGGCACAAAACGGCGCTTCGGATCTGTTGGTTTGCCGTCCTTCTGATCCTTCTGACGGTTGGTTACTGGCAGTTCGTGGATCGCGGCGTTTCTTTGAACGCTTTTCTGATCACGCTCTGCCTGGCGTACCTGGCCATCGGATTCCTGATCTCATGGATCAACATTCCTATCAGTACAGTCATGATGCGCATCGTCGATAAGGACAAACTCAGCAAGGTAAACAGCATCTCCAGTCTGGGTTCCATGGGACTGACGCCGATTGCATCAGTGCTGGGCGGTCTTCTTCTGGAGACCGGTACCCTGTCGCTGATGATCTTCTGCACACTGGGTTTCACTGCGACAGGGGTCCTGATGCTGTTCAGCCGGTCGCTCAGAGAAATATAGTGGATCCACTGTTTTACATTTCAAATTGATACAAAAAAGCCTGCCCCATCGGACAGGCTTTTGACTTTGCCTTACACTTAGTAGATCGTAAATCCACCGTCGACCACCAGGTCCTCGCCGGTGATCATGTTGGATTCGTCACAGGACAGGAACAGGACGGCCGCTGCGATCTCGTCAGTCTCCGCGAAACGATGCGCGGGGATCTTTTCGATCATATCGGTCTTGACCTTGCCCTGCCAGGCCTTCTCACCCATGTAGGTGTTGACGACGGTCGGTGCCACGCCGTTCACGTTGATGCCGTACTCGGCCCATTCCAGCGCGCAGACTTTGATCATGCCGACCAGGGCGGCTTTACTCATGGTGTAGCCCACGTGCTTGTTGATGGCGATGAAGTCCGCCTGAGACGTCACGCAGACGATCTTGCCGCCGTTGCCTTGGGCGATCATCTGGTTGGCGACCGCTTTCGCTACGCGGAAGACGCCGATGGCGTTGATGTTGATATGCTTCTCGATGATCTCGATATCGATGTCCGTGGCACGATACAGGTCTACGAATCCGGGCATGGCCGCCAGGATGTTGACTTCACCGAATGCACCTACGACCGCTTCCATCATGGCATCGACGCTCTCTTGGCTGGTGACGTCGCATTTGACGCCGATGGTCTGCACACCGTACTCTTCCGCAATGGCAGCAGCGATCTCGCCGCAGGTGTCCTTGCAGTCCACGATGGCGACTTTGGCGCCTTTCTTCGCGTACATGCG
>JAILDJ010000118.1 GCA_024689505.1 Clostridiales bacterium | reverse complement strand
ACCGCCTGCTGTAAAGTGCGTTCCATCTGTTGTCCGTTCATATCGTTCTCCTTGCTCTTCAGAGCCTGAGGCTGCCGACCAGCAGCACTTTGCCCAGGAATCGGCACCCCACCAGGGGCATACCCACCAGATCATCCGGATGGATGTATACATCCAGGGCACTGCTCATTACGTCCAGCTGCAAATGCCAGACCCATTCCTCCGTCTCGGGATTCAGGACTTTATCCGCGTCCAGGATCGTGCCCAGCGTAGAATAGACCCCGCTGAAAAGATCCTCCACCGGCATGAAGAAGCCTTCCAGCACAGTGAAGATGTCCTCGTGCTGCATACGGGCTTCGATCTCCTGGTCCTGATAGGCCATTTCTTCCTCCATGGCCTTCATCGCTTCCTGATCGCCGGAGCGCAGCTTGCCCAGCATCTCCTGGCGCCATTGATCCTCTTCTTCATAGGCACGCTCATCCTCTTCCGTGCGCATCATGCCGAGGATGACTTTGCCTTCGATGGACAGACCTGCATAGTGCAGTGTACCGCCCTCACCGCCCTTGGGGATAGGCAGGTTCATCATCTTGCCGGTCTCTTCCATACGGACGACCAGCGGATTCCCGTTCACCTCGTCCTCACCGAAGACCACCAGATGCGTATCCTCCATACCCAGTTCCCAGCCGGCCAGCCGGGAGAAGGAACCGGGACGCACGCCTGGCAGGGCCGAATACACATGCATCACACCGCCCGCTTCCGGCGCGGCTTTCAGAATCAGTCGGAACGGTCCCATCTCATGTTTGAATTCCAGCTGCGTCTGATCGTTCCCCGGCCATTTAAAGGTCGTAGGACGATCCTTGCGCTTGTCCAGATAGGCCTTGGTCCAGGCGCTGATCGCCTTGGTGCCTGTACACCGGCTCATGCCGATGGCTGATAAATAACGTAACAATGTATCTCTCCTGTTCGATCACTGATCTCTGACCACGATATAGGCTGAAGCTTTCAGGCTTCCGGCCTGTGCGGTCACTTCAAAAACACCCGGATGATCCGGTGCGGTATACATGCCGTATCCGTTGATCACACCGGTATCCTCTCCAACCAACGCCCACTGGACCGCTTCCTGCGTTCCGTCCGGCCGATGGCAGGTGAACATGAATTTATGCCCGGTAAGGATGCTGCCGGGGACCGCTTCGATATAAAAATCTTCTGCTTGCGAAGGTGCGGGGGCCGGCACTTCCGGTTCTTCTCGCTCTTCCAGTATCTCCTCAGGCCCCTCCTCCAACGGGTTTTTCTTGCCTTTGCAATACGCCCGCCAGATCACCTTGACCTCTTCCGCTTCTGTATCTTCCAGCAGTCGCAGCACGATGCGAAACGCAGTCTGCTCCTTGTTCAGCAGGATGCCGACCGCTGCAAGCACGGGGGTCTCGATATCATCATGATCCGCAAAGGCCGCACCGTCACCGAACACGACCGACCCGTCCGGCTGGACGATGGCGGCTTCGATCCACAGTCTGCGGCCGCTTCTGCGCAACGCTTTTTCCAGTTGGATCTCTTTAGAATCATAACACCATCCGGCTGCGCCGCCCGGGATCAAACGGATGATGGTCTCGCCTCTTTGTTCCATGGATCATGCCCTCTCAAAATCTTATTGTCCTATTGTATCTTTTTTCTGCCGCTAATGCAACCGGTAGTCAGGATCAGTCCCGCGACCACGATGCATCCTCCGATGATGACCATCGCCTGTGGGACCTCCCGAAACAGCAGGAGGCCTAATATGCTGGCGAAAACAGGTTCCAGCAGCTTGGCCGTGGCGATGAAAGCCGCACTTTCGTATTTCAAGCCCCAGCTGAAGACACTGTGTCCAAGAAGCGTGCAAAATACCGCCATACCCAGCGCCGTCCACCAATTGACGGGGCCATACCCGAGCAGCGGCCTGCCGGAACACACCAGGATGACGAGTACCGTGATCCCGGCGGAAAGGTATACAAGAAACGTGTAGGTAGTCGTCGTGATCCTCTGCCTGCAGGTCTTGCCGATGATGGTATAGACCGCCATGCAGAACGCGCCGGCCAGCGCGATCAGGTCTCCCAGCAGTACGTTGGTCCCGTCCCCGGCATCTGCCCAGGCAATGAGTACACTGCCCACGAAGGTGATGACGATGCCGACCCAGGCAAGCCATGGGATCCGCTCCTTGAACAGGATCAAGAGCATAAAGGCAACGAAGAAGACTTCCGTATCGACCAGAGCCACCGCAGACGCGATCGAAGTGAACCTGAGCGCCTCGAAATAGCAGGAAAAATGCAGGCCGAGAAACAAGCCGCTGACCAGGCACAGAGCCAAGTCGCCGTGACTTATTGAACGGAGCTCCGCACGATTCTTGAGCGCGATGGCCGGGCTCAGCAACAGGGCGGCGATCAGCACGCGGTACAGGACCAGGACCATCGACGGCGCGCTTGAAAAGCGGATCAGCGGCGCCGAGACCGATACCCCGATGACTCCCAGGATGATGATGAGTTTTTTCATAAGATGCTCTGCAGGTATACCTTCAGGTCATCGAACGAACCATGCGGATACTGTTCGATGTCCTCATTGTTTTTGTTGATCATGCAGTCGGTCAGCAGGAACACGTCCATCCCCAGCGTCAGGCCGACCATGTCTTCCGTTACGTCGTTGCCCACCATCACACACGCCTCCGGCGCGAGGCCGACGCGTTTCAGGATCTCACGGTAGTAGTCCGGGTTGGGCTTGCAATAGCCGATGTTTTCATAAGTCGTGTAGAACTCGAAGGTCTCAGGCTCCAGCCCCGCCCAGCGGATCCGGCTTTCTGTCGCGACCGCGGGAAACAGCGGGTTCGTGGCCAGGCCGACCCGCGTGCCCTGTTCTTTGATCCAGTCCACGATGGCAGCGGCCTTCGGCTCATATCCGCACAGGCTTCTGGCCTGCTGGAATTCCTTGGCGTAGAACTCCTCGAACAATGGCCGGTCCTGCAGCGCTTCCACGCCGAAGGTGGCGGTGAAGTCCTTCCAGAACGCTTCCTCATTCGTACAGCTGCCGTCGTTGCGCACCATGGCGGCGGTCCCATGCCAGATCCCCTTGACCAGGGACGTCAATTCATACCCCCGCGGGGCGGCCTTGGCTGCCAGTAATTTGAAATATCCATTCGTAAATACGTCCATATCCATGGGGAGCAGCGTCCCGTCCAGATCGAACATGACCATTTTGATATCTTTTTCCATTGAAAAAACCTCCGCGTATATGATAGCACCGGCACCCGGATACAGGTCAAGATGTATTTTCCTGAAAAATCCACATTGTGCATCATTTCACATGTTTTTTTGGTATAATACAGACAACTTTAAGCTTTTGGAGGTTTTCACATGGAACCCTATCGCCATTTCACCCTTGCCAGCTACATGTTCGCCTATTATGCCGCCAAAGCCTCCGATGAGGAGATCCGGCGCGGCGTCTGTCAGTATCTGCAGCATCTGCCGCTGAAAAAAGTGTATCTGGAGAACCACCGTGGTACGGTCGACGTACCGGTCAGCCGGCTGCGGGAGATCAAAGCACTCCTGGAATCCTACGGGCTGACGGTCTCCGGCGGCATCACGTCCACTGTGCTCGTGGATGACGTGCAGAAACCGAACATCTTCGACACCTTCTGCTACACGGATCCCCGGCATCGGGAGACCTATCTGAACATCGTACGCGAGGCAGCCTCCGTCTTCGATGAGATCATCCTGGACGATTTCTTCTTCACTTCCTGCCGCTGCGAGATGTGCATCCAGGCCAAGGGAGCCTTAAGCTGGAAAGACTTCCGTCAGCAGCAGATGACCGAATTCTCCCGGGAGATGGTGGCGGAAGCCAAACGGATCAACCCCCGGATGAATTTCATCATCAAATACCCGAACTGGTATGAAAGCTACCATGAGTGCGGCTATACCCCCATGACCCAGCGGGATATCTTCGACATGATCTACACCGGTACGGAGACCCGCGAGCCCTTTTATGCCGCGCAGCATCTGCAGCGCTATGAATCCTATTCTTTGATGCGCCTGCTGGAGAATACCGCGCCGGGCCGCAATGGAGGCGGCTGGATCGATCTTGGCGGTTCCTCCGACAATATCAGCCGCTGGCTGGAGCAGGCGGAATTCACGCTGCTTGCCGGTGCCAAGGAGCTTACCCTGTTCAATTTCCCAGGCCTTCTGGACACGCCTGCCCTCTTCGCCATGGAGCCCGTCCTGCGCCGGGTCGATACCTTCCTGGAGCACGCGAAAAAACCTGTCGGCGCGGCGGTCTGGGAGCCTTTCGATGCCGACGGCGAAGATCAGCTGTGCAGTTATCTTGGCATGTGCGGGGCTGCTTTGGAACTCTTTCCGGACTTTCCCGAGGATGCTCCGGTGGTCCTGCTGACGCAGCGCGCGGCCTGCAAGCCGGACGCCATGGAAAAACTGGAGACATATGTCCGCCGCGGCGGCACTGCCGTTGTGACCATCGGCTTCTTCCACGAAATGTACGAACGCGGGATCCAGGACATGACCAGTGTCCGGTTGACCCATCGTCACGTCATGGGACAGGAATATATGATCGACCGCATCGATCATGATTATACCGGCGTCAGTTACGCCAAAGGCGCACAGCCGGTGATGTTCGAGGCGCTCGACTACAAGACCAACGCCACCTGGGCGGATATCCTGATGCTCGCCGGGGAAGACAATTTCCCGGTCCTCACGGAGGATTATTATGGGCAGGGCCGCCTCCTCATCCTGAACGTACCGGAGAATTTCGCGGATCTGTACCAGCTGCCGGAGGATGTCATCCGGAACATCAATTCCATCCTGTCCGTCGGTCACGGCGTATACCTCGGCTCGGAACCCAAGGCCAGCCTGATCAGCTATGAGGATGAGATCCTGTGTGTCCATTCCTTCCGGCCCATGCTGTCAAAGATGCATGTTGTGGTACGTGATACCTGCCGGGGCCTTAAAGACCTGGAGACCGGCGCCATATATACACAGTCGCTGCAGCTGCCCGGACCGAGCAAACGAGGCGATGCCGCCAGGACCCGTACCGCGCCGTCAGAATATGCTTTCGACGTGCCTGTAGGGCCCGGAAGAAGCGTATATCTGGAGATCCTGAGATAAAAAAGAACGGGTGCTGCGTGCACCCTTTTTTAGTTCTGTGATCCTGCATGTTCCGGTTTCCTCGATATCCGGATGCAGACGTTGTTCAACCCAAACGTATGTGAAGCGCTGACGTCCTCTGCCGCGGCGAAGATGACGCGCAGGCCCAAGAGGGACGCGGGATCCTCCGGATTCAGAAGCTTATAGCGCTCGGTCAGGTCAAAAGGTCGGCCATTGTCCCGCACCCGCAGGATCAAAGCCTGAGGCGCGATCACAAACCGATATTCCAGGTCCCCGGACCTCATGTACTTGAACCCGTGTTTGAGCGCGTTCGATGCCAGTTCTTCCAGGCAAAGCCCGATGTGATACGCCTGCCTATGGTCGATCCCATGCTCTGCACACAGTCGGATCACGCTTTCGGAAGCAGCCATCACCTCATCGACCGTCGTCGCGCTGCCCCGGATCTCGCTAATGATCGCAGGGCGTTCCATCGTACGGTCTTTCGCGGTCAGTCGGAAGAGTGCGAAAAGCAGCAAAAGCACCGCTTCATGCACCGCAAAGGCTGCAAAGATCCCAAAGATGCCCCAGATTCGGCCAAAGATCCACGCAGTGAGGACCGGCAGCACCAATTGATTGATCAGTGTGTAGAGGCTGGCCTTCCGCTCTCCCCCTTTGCCCTGGAAATAGGCGCGGATCGCATAATTCAGGCTGATGAAGGGGACCCCTGCCAGGTACCATAAGAAGGCTGAAAGCCCCAATGCGCGCAGCCCTGTGTCATTGGTGAAGATCCGGATGGACAAAGGTGCTGATACCGCCAGTATGAGCGCCCAGAGGGATCCGATCCCCAGGCCATAGATCAGAATGGTCCTCCGCTCCTGACGCAAGGCCTCCGCATCATCCTCTGCGGCGTACATGCCCGTGACCAGCAGGGTCGCCGCCGCCAGTCCTTCGCAGAACGCCAGCGGCAGATATCGGGCCGCATCCTGGATCGAAAGCGCCGCCAAGCCTGTTACTGTGCCATAATGCAGCATCAGCTGATTGATGGCGACCGGGCAGAAAAACTCGCAGACCCCTTTGACCGCCATCGGCAGTCCTGCCTGGATCGTTCCCAAGATCAGGCCTCTTTCATAGCGAAGCCGTTCTCTGCGGAAGATCGTTTGTTTGCTGAAGAGCTGTCCTGCCAGGACCAGACACGCACCTATATAGGCCGCGACACTGGCGGCCGCGATACCCACCATACCAGCCTTCAGTATGACAGCCAGTCCATCACCCACGATGTCGACCACCAATACCACGATCACGGAGACCGTTATCCTGCGGCCTGCACCTTCCAGCGCGCAGACTGTGCTCAGGATCCCCTGCAGAATGATCGGCAGTGATCCCCACATGATGGGCAGCAGATATCCTTTGGTAAAGCCAAAGACCGCTGCATCCGCATTGCCTGCAAACAGGCGGGTCGACGCGTTCGGAAACAGAAGCGCTGCCAAAAACAGGAGGCCTGAGATCCCGGCCACCAGCGTCAGGACCCACAGCAGGCACTGATTGGCACTGTCCCTGCGGCCTTGCCCCAACAGCCTGGTCATCTGGACCGAAAGACCGCTGCTGAGCACGCTGCCGATCAAAAAGTATTGGATGGCAAAGATCGGCATGGCCAGCTTCATCCCAGCCAGACCATCCGCCCCCAGCACCTGGCCGACCACGGCGCAGTCCACGATGCCGGTGATGGAAAATACCAGTGCCTGCAGCATATGCAGGATCACCAGTTTTCGGAACACATTTGTGTGAAGGTGTTCCACACCATTTCTTTTTCTCATACTACTACCTTTTTACAGTGGTGCGACGATCTCCGATACCGCTACGAGCACGGCTTCTCCCCGAAGAGAGATCCGCCCGTTCTCCTGCAGTGTACATTGCAGATATCCACCGCGTTTCGACGCCTGATACGCCTGGATGGTCTGTTTGCCCATGACAGAGGACCAGTATGGTGCGATCTGGCAATGGGCCGAGCCGCAGACAGGATCCTCAGGGACGGCCAGATTCGGGAAAAAGCTGCGGGAAACACAGTCTGTTTCGCTGCCTCTGGCCGTCACGTTCTGCCCCCGTCCCGGAAGCTTCTTCAAAAGCGCCTGATCCGGCTCCATGGTCCGTACTGCCTCCTCGGAGTCGAACACACAGAGCAGGTCCGGTCCCAGAAGGGCCTTTACAGGCCGGACACCGAAGGCTTTCTCCATCGCGTCCGTCACAGGGATCTCCTCCTGTGCGCATACCGGGAAATCCATTTCAAGCAGATCCCCGTCGCGGCGGATGGTAAGAAGACCGCTCAAAGTATGGAACTCCACCTGGTCGGCTTCCGGTTCATAATAATGCAGGATGACAAAAGAAGATGCCAGTGTCGCGTGGCCGCACAGGTCCACCTCCGTACCCGGTGTGAACCAACGCAGATGGTACCCTTGCTCCTCTTTCACGATGAACGCTGTCTCGGACAGATTGTTCTCCATGGCGAGCCGCATCATGGACGTTTCGGACGGCCAGCGATCCATCACGCAGACCGCCGCCGGATTCCCGGCAAAAGGAGTATGAGTAAAGGCATCAACGATATACTGTTTCATAAAAACACACTTTCTTTCAAACGTAAAGCACAAGCAAAACCGCTCTCAGGATCATTGTTTCATTGTAGTCGCAACCCATGGTCTTGTCAATCAAAAGGCCTTCGGATCTGACGATGCCGGACGCTTTCGCAACCTTAAAACTATATCATTTTCGTTGAATTATATCTTTACTTGAAACAAGTTCGTGCTATAATTAGAGTAGTATTCTATGCAGGAGGCAGTCATGAAAGATTTCACCATCGTCCGCAAAGGATTTGACACCACAGAAGTCGACAGCTACATCGTCGATCTTGAGAATGAACTGAAGAAAAAAGACCAGCTGATCGAGGAATATCGTGATCGTGAAAATGCCATCAACAAAGCTGTGATCGAAGCCCAGCTCACGGCGGATTCCATCATTGCCAAAGCCCGGGAAGATGCTGCCCACATCCGGTCCGACGTCACCGCCGAGCTTGGCAGTCTGCGCGAAGACGCGCTCAGGCTGCGGGGCAATCTGATCGAATTCCAGGAGTCCTACAACCGACTGCTGCGCCGCTACCTCTACAACAGTCATTGTGAAGATATGAACCAGATCTTCGACCGGCTGTCCCAGGTCCTCTCTGATACGGGCGTCGATCTTGATCAGCTCAGCCCTCTGCCCGAAGTGCAGGGTGAGCCTCAGGAGGGCAGGACCCATCATTTCGTCGATCAAAGCCCGACCACCCGTACCGGTACCGAGACCGACGCGCATTTCAACCTGGACGAGATGAGCAATGCTCTGATCGATTCCAAGATCTGATCCTTAAGAAGGGAAGGATAGCCCCTTGGTTATTTTTACCGTCATCACCAGCGTGGCATTCTTGTTCATGCTGGTCCGTAACATCAACTCTGCCATTGAAATGAAGTCCTACAAAAGCGGAGAACATGGCGAGGTCCTCTACGTCATGGAAGAGTCGCGCGTCAGCATGAAGGTGCTGCGCATCGTCTGTCTGATCCTCATCGTCGTCGTAGCCGGACTTTTTATCCTGGACATCTCGAAGTTCGAGACCCTGCGGGATGTGGACGCGCTGCTGCCTGCCTCCCTCATCCTGGGACTGCTCATCTTCGTGGTCGCTCCATTCTCCACCAGCCGTTGGGTCATGACACAGGACGGCATCTATGTATACAACAGCAACCTGTTTATCCCCTGGTCGCAGATGATCACGACCGGTCTCAGTACGCGGCATAAGAAAACGTACTTGACCGTGCAGATCAAGAAGGAACGCGGGGAGTTTCTGAAGCAGCCATTTCAGCTGCTCATGGTCAAGCCCGAGGACGGCGAACGTCTGAGCGAGACCATCCGCGCCTTCATCCACGCTATAGATAAGATGAAATTGCTCAAACGCCGCAAGGACGAGAAAGAAGAAGCAGTCAAAAAGAAAAAAACCTGGTATTGATCGGGAGCGCCTATGTCAAAAGAAAACCTGAAGTCCAGGATGCGGGCACTGTTCCCCTACTTCCTGTGGATGTTCATCGTCGTCGCCGGAGGCATTCTGTTCTACAATTATGTCCAGAAGGCGCATTTTAAAGGGCTGCTGGGGATCCTCTCCATCATGCGGCCCATCATCTTCGGCCTGATCATCACCTTTTTCGTGGCACCCGCCGTATCCCGTCTGGAAGATATTTTCGCGCAATGGCGGACCAACATCCGTACGTCGAAGAAGCGCCTGCCCATCCCGAAAAAATGGCGGGCCTCCACCAAACCGCGTACCGGCATGATCCGTTTCTTCGCCATGGTCGACTGCTATATCATCATCCTTGGCATCCTGGTGCTCACCTTCGTTTATGTCATACCGCAGTTGATCAACTCCATCTCGACCATCGTAACGTTGGCGACCGATGCCGCAAGCAATCTGATCAGCCGGGTCGACAAGCTGGCAGACCGCTGGGACTCCCTGCCGCTGTCCAACTACATCGACTCCAACGAGTTCGTCAATATCATCAACGGTCAGCTGGGCAATCTCACTTCCGGCATCCAGAAATTCCTGAGCAACCTGGTTCCGCAGATCTACTCCACATTCGTGAATCTGGCCAGCAGCATCGTCGACCTGATCATCGGTCTGATCGTATCCATCTACCTGATCGCGGATCGTGAACGCATGATCTCCGGTGTGAAAAAGATCATCTACGCCATGTTCCGCAAGGATCACGCCATGCTGATCCTGAACGTCGGCAACGAAACCGCCAATATCTTCAAATACTTCTTCCTGGGCAAGATCATCGATTCCTTGATCATCGGTATCATCTGCTACTTCCTGATGCTGATCCTGCATCTGGATTATCCGCTGCTGATCGCCGTACTGGTCGGTGTGACCAATATCATTCCTTATTTCGGTCCGGTCTTCGGCGCCGTACCTTCCGCACTCATCCTTTTCCTGAGCTCACCGACGCAGGCACTGGTCTTCGTGATCATGGTCCTGATCCTGCAGCAGTTCGACGGCAATATCCTGGGGCCGTACATCCTGGGCGGTACTTTAGGTATCAAACCGTTCTGGATCATCTTCGCCGTTACCGTGGGCGGCAGCACCCTGGGCATCGCCGGTATGCTGTTCGGCGTACCTGTCTTCACGGTCCTGTATTCATTGATCAAACGCTATATCGACTACCGTCTGGAAAAGAAACACTTGGTCGGTGCCGATATCAAACAGCTGGAAAA
>JAILDJ010000081.1 GCA_024689505.1 Clostridiales bacterium | reverse complement strand
GTGATCGCTTCCTCCGTAAGAGGCCTTCCATCTTGCCGAACGACCCGGATGGGCTCTTCCCAACCGTCCTCATCGATGATGCGGCCGGTCTTTTTCTTTTTCATCAAGTGGCACTGCGGTCCCCATTTGGAACCGCTGACCGCGAAGAGGATGTAGAGTTCTCCGCCGATCACATGGAATTCCGGCGCCCAGAAGGTCTGCTCGAAACCGCGCTCCGGCGCGTAGGGCAGGATCAGGTGTTCCTCGATGCCCTCGGCGAAAAGTGCCTCGACAGTGTCAGCTTCGCGCGCATAGAGGCCGATATCGTTCAGATTATCGTAGGTGGAGATGAAGTACCACTTCTCCTCCCACGGGAAGATCACCGGGTCGCCGTACCCCTGCGTCAAAGGGAAATCGAAGTATTGCTGGCGGACGACACCTTCCACGGGATAGATCCCGGGCTGTGTAAGATCCATGTTGTCCAGGTTCCAGTGGACCTTTTTCTGACGGGTGGATCCGTCGGAATACAGCAGGGTCGCCTGTACGTCTTCCAGATCTTGCAGAGACTGTACATGGACTTCCTGCGGTACGTACAGACCGGTACAGGTGACCGGGCTCCAGTAGCCCAGCGCCTTCTGTACCAACGTTTGGTCGAGTTCCAGAGCGGGTCTTGGCCGAAATGGCAGGACCTTTTGCACGTCCATCAGACCGACCGTGCGGAAATGGACCAGATCCTGGGTCTCCCACAGATACACTTTGCCGCGGGCTTGTGCATCCGGGGTCTCATCCTCGTGGATCAGTTCGCCGCAGATGCCGATCACACCATCTTCCTTTTGAAAGAGTGCGGGATCGCGGATGCCCAAGGGTACGATGGTGTTCTGGTCGGAGATCCTGCCTTCCGGGAAAAGGATGCCATAATTCTTGTTGAAAGGAGTTACATTGCCGTCAGTGGCCTCGCAGGCCAGGTGCACGCTATGTGCAAGGCCCGCCGGATACCTTTCAGCATCGACGGGCCTGGTATAAACATGTAGTTTCATTTTACTTCTCAATGATGATGTGATAGCTGCCGCTTACAGCTTCCGCGGTCTGGAAGCGATCATTTTCCGGTGTGAAGACAAGACCATCAGCCTCAAGCACAGTACCGACCGGAAGCTTGACGGTGGCGGAAGTGCCAACGGGCACTGTGAAGCAGACGTCGTAGGTGGCATCCGTGATCTCCCAACGGCTCTCGATGCGGCCGAAGATGGAGTCGAAGTAGCCTGCGGCATGCGCCAGGCCTTCCATGTACGGCTGATACAGGAAGTGTGTGAAACCGGGTTCAGTACGCTTGATGCCCAGCACATAGCCGTAGATCCAGGCGCAGACAGCGCCGAGGGAGTAATGATTGAAGGAGTTCATGGCATTGTTGCCGCCGAAACCATTCTCCACTGTGTAGGAATTCCAACGCTCCCAGATGGTGGTGGCACCCTGGGTGACGGGGTACAGCCAGGACGGATAGGCCGTCTGCTGGATCAGCTTATAGGCGGCATCCGCGTAACCTGCTTCCGTCAGCGCCGGATTCAGAGGACCGGTACCGACAAAGCCCGTGGTGACCGTATAGTCGACTTCTTCGGTGATCTTGCGCAGGTTCTCGCGGACCTTTGTCAGGTTCTCAGGCAGGATCACGTCGTATTCCAGAGGCAGGGCGTAGGAAGCCTGCGTATTGTTCAAGGTGCCGTCCAGCTTGCGGGTGATGAGCGTCTCCGGCTCCAGATAGGTCTCGTTCCAGACCTTGCGGATCTCATCGCACAGCGTCTGGTAGGCAGCAGCCTTGTCTGTCTCACCGATGACGGTGGCCATCTCGGCCATGATCTTGCAGTCATAGGCGAAGACTGCGTTCCACAGCAGCGGACCGTCGGTGGAAAGGTCAGAGGCCAGCCAGTCCGGAAGCGGACCGACTTTGTCCAGCTTGCCCGGCGTACCCTGGGATTTCAGAAACTCGATGTAACGATCCATGGCCACGAAGTTCTCACGGATCAGGGCAGGATCGCCATACTGCTTATAGGTCTCATAGGTCACGATGATGCCGGCGCTGCCCCATTCGATGCCGCCGAAGCCGCCGCCGACCGGCGCGATGTCCGGATAGCGTCCGTTCTCCAGCTGGCAGTCGCGCAGCCACATCAGGTACCTGCGGTAGAAATTGTGGACGTCTGCATTGTAGGTCGCCGTACGGGCAAAGACTTCCGCATCGCCGGCCCAGCCCATGCGCTCGTTGCGCTGCGGGCAGTCGGTGGGGATGCTGACGAAGTTGGCGAACTGCGACCAGCGTACGTTCTGGAAGAAGCGGTCGATCAGTGGTTCACCGCAGGAGAAAGCACCGGTCTCCCGGTCGATGGAGGAGAGGACGGCCGCCTGCACGTCTTCGATCTCCGGTTTTTTGGACACGCCGGTGATCTCCACGAAGCGATAGCCATGGAAGGTCTGATCCGGCATGAAATCCTCACCCTCCGCATCGCCGCGGAAGGTATAGCGGTCGGTGGAGATGGCATCTCGATAGTTTTCCGTGAGCAGCATGCCCTGCTGATGGCCGTACTGCGGCAGGTACGGGTACAGGATCTCGCCGAAGCGGATGACGGCCTGGGTATCTGCCTCACCATACAGGTGCAGTTTCGGCACACCGATCAGGTTCTGGCCCATGTCATAGATATATACGCCGGGACGCGGCTCGCTGAAAGCCTGGGCAGTCAAGGTCATGATCTGACGGACAGGTTCGCCCATGTATCCCACGAGCTTCGGAGGATCCATCTTCGGGATCGGCCACATATGGAAGCCGCCGCGGGCATTTTCTTTTTCCTTCCGGAAATCGACCGGCTCCACGATGATC
>JAILDJ010000079.1 GCA_024689505.1 Clostridiales bacterium | reverse complement strand
GCGTAATGCGCACCTTGCGCCTGCAGTTCCCGCATCAGCCGGTCCAGCATGACGGGCGAAACTTCCTGGAAGCCGATGGCATCGGGCAACAGGCTCGTATAGATCTTAGCAAATCCTTTTTCACGGTGCTCAGCGGAGCAGTCCTCGCCTTTGGCCTCCCATTCGGGCAGATTCCGGTCGCAGGACCATTGATTATTCGACATGATGCGCATGATGGATACTCTCCTTGCATTCGGTTTGCATCATTGTAGACTCGATGGGAAGGATTGTCAAATGATGGAACGTAAGCGATCCGGGAGAATCCGCGATTTCACGTCTTGCATTTATCTGCCGTTGGGAGTACGATATCCGTAAAGAAGCTTTATCATCGAAAGCGAGGTCCTGAAACTATGCGTGAATTCCTGAAAAAGATCAGTGCGACACTGCTGCTCGCAGTCGCCGAGATCGCCTTAGGTATCCTGCTGCTCATCAGTCCATCCGGTTTCACCATGGCCGTAGTGATAGCGGTCAACATCATCCTGATCATCAGCGGACTGGTCAATGTTGTGGAATATCTGCGGCTTCCGAAAGAAGAAGCCATGCAGACCTGGAAATTCTCGTCCGGAGCCGCCGGCATCACTTTGGGTGTGCTGGGGATCATCTATCGACAGCAGATCCTCCAGGAGTTCGGTATGCTGGTCGTCGTCTACGGGATCACGATCCTGCTGTTTGCGTTCCTGAAACTGCAGATCGCGGTGGATGCGATGCGTGCGCACATACACGTCTGGTACCTGATGTGCTTCAGTTTTCTGGCAACGACGGGGATCGGCCTGCTGCTGTTCTTCAAGGTCATCAAGGAAGAAAAGACAGCCTGGTTGGTCACGGGCATCGCCTTGATCGGCATCGCGATCTTCGATGCGGTATATTTTATCCTGGGGCATAAGCCGGATGGCAAAGGATCCGCAAATGTGCCCGCTGTTGTCCAAAATGACGAAAATAAGCGTTGAAATCGTAGATAAAAAGTTGTATAGTATACATAAAATAAAGAAACGTGCAACATCATCAGTTTCTATCTCAGGAGGAGATCATGGCAGAGAAAAAACCCCACAATTTTGTACAGTCCGGTACGAATAATGTGACATCGGAAAAGCCGCAGCAGGTACCTCATACGTTGCAGCAGGCACGGCCCGTCGGCAATGCGACCGGCTACCGCCTGGGCGCCATCGGCCTGTGGGTCGCCGCGTTCATCTGCGAAGTACTGGCAGTGCTGATCCTGTTCGGCAAGATCAACCTTAAATTCATGCCCACCCTGGGCCAGCTGATCCTGTTCATCATTCTGGACCTGGTATTTCTCATCATCGGTTCTCAGCTTTGGAAAAAGGCCAACCACATCAAGCCGATGTCCGAGAAGAATCCTACCTTGTTCTGGATGTGGAACAACATGGGTGTCATCGTCGCAGTCGTCTGCTTCTGCCCGCTGATCATCCTGCTGCTCACCAACAAGAATCTGGACAAACGCACCAAGACCATCGCGACGGTCGTAGCTATCATCGCCCTGCTCATCGGCGGTGTCAGCGGCTACGATTTCAACCCGGTCTCTCAGGAACAGCAGCAGGCTGCCATTGAGGAGCTGGAGGGAACCACCGTGTACTGGGCACCGTTCGGTAAAGTGTATCATACGCATGAGGATTGCGGCGCTCTGAATCAGACCGATACCCTGACCTATGGTGACGTCGAACAGGCCATTGCTGAAGGCAGAACGCGCATCTGCTCATTCTGCGCCAAGCGCGACGAGATCACAGATCTGCCGACAGACGAATAATACCATCTACAGACATCGAAAAATGCCGCAGAAGCCTATTCTTCTGCGGTATTTTTTCCATAACAGCTCTATATCGAGGAGGACATCATGCAGTACGGATATTTCGATAACGAACATAGGGAATATGTGATCACCGATCCGAGGACGCCCGCGGCATGGGCCAATTACCTGGGTTCACCGGCCTACGGCGCCATCATCTCCAACAACGCCGGCGGCTATAGTTTCGCCCGTTCCGGCGCGGACGGCCGCATTCTGAAGTATTTTTTCAACGACGCGGATGAGCCGGGCAGATACTTGTACATCAAGGATGATAAGAGCGGAGACTTCTGGTCCGCCTCCTGGCTGCCGGTGAAAAAGCCGCTGGATCAATACAAGATCCGCTGTCGGCATGGGCTGGCCTACACGGTGATGGAAGCGGACTATGCCGATATCCATTCGGAAGCCCTGTACTATGTGCCACTGGAGGCCGAGTATGAAGTTTGGGCGCTGAAGGTCCGCAATGACGGTGCATCAATTCGTTCCTTGACGCTGACCGGTTATGCGGAGTTCACCAATCATAACAATTACGAGCAGGACCAGATCAACACCCAGTACTCCCGGTTCGTGACCTGCACCAAGATGAGCGGGCAGCGTATGCGCCAGCTGGTGCATGGCAATCTGGATATCGGCGAGGAAGTGGACAGCCACGAGGATTTTGTGGAGCGGTTCTTCGGCCTGGCCGGCGCTCCGGTTGCTGGTTTCTGCGGTGACAAGGATGCCTTCATCGGCCGTTACCGCGGTTATGGGGATCCTGCCGGCGTAGCTGAAGGTCTGAACGGGGAGATGAACTACTGCGACGTGCCCTGCGGTGCGTTGGCGGCGAAAGTGGTGCTTCAGCCCGGGGAAGAAAAGGTCATCGCATTCATCTTAGGAATGCATAAAGATGCAGTTTCCAAGGAGATCGTGGCGCGGTACGAGCAGGACACGGCGGCCCTCGTCCAGAAAGAATGGGACGCCTTGAAGGCCCATTGGGGCGACAGGCTCTCCGCTTTGCAGATCCATACCCCCAGCCCGGAACTGGATACGATGATCAATACCTGGAACGCGTACAACTGCTTCATGACTTTCATCTGGTCCCGTGCGGCATCCTTTGTATACTGCGGTCTGCGCAATGGATATGGATACCGTGACACTGTGCAGGATATCCAGGGCGTCATCCACCTGAAGCCGGAGATGGCGGCGGAGCAGATCCGCTTCATGCTGTCCGCACAGGTGCATCACGGCGCCGGCCTGCCGTTGGTCAAGTTCACGCATAACGCAGGTCATGAGGATACGCCGGAGGATGATTCCTACGTGCGTGCGACCGGCCATCCCGCCTATCGCGCGGATGATGCGCTTTGGCTGTTCCCGACTGTGTACAAGTACATCGCGGAGAGCGGCAACGTGGCCTTCCTGGACGAAGTCATCCCCTTCGCGGATCAGGACGAAGGCACCGTGTACGAGCATCTGAAGCGGGCCATCGATTTTACCATGCACCATCTGGGACCGCATGGCATGCCGGCTGGTCTCCATGCGGACTGGAACGACTGCCTGCGCCTCGGAGCCCAGGGAGAATCCACCTTCGTGGCCTTCCAGTTCTATTATGCGCTGCGGCTGATGCAGGAGTTCGCCGCGCATGAGAAGGATGAGGACTACATCGCGTTCCTGAAGGAAGAGCAGGAAAAGCTGGGTACGATCCTGAACGATCTGTGT
>JAILDJ010000043.1 GCA_024689505.1 Clostridiales bacterium | reverse complement strand
ATGATCGTCTATCGTGACAGCCGCCGCATCGATTTCAAGACCCATGTGGACTGGCACGAGGATCATCGTCTGCTCAAGACCGCCTTCGACACCTCCGTCCGCACGACCAAGGCTACGTACGATATCCAGTATGGTCATGTGGAACGCCCGACCCACTACAACAACAGCTGGGATTGGGCTCGTTTCGAAGTCGTCGGCCATAAGTGGGGCGACCTGTCCGAGCAGAATTACGGCGTGGCCATCCTGAACGACTGCAAATATGGTTATAACGCCAAGGACGGCACGATCAAACTCTCGCTCCTCAAGAGCGGCAAACATCCGGATACCGAAGCCGACATGGGCGCGCATGATTTCACCTACGCCCTGTATCCGCATGCAGATGGGCCGGTCGCCGGCGGTGTCATCGAGGAAAGTGTCGCGCTGAACCTGCCGCTCACCGCGGTCTCCGGCCAGTCCCCGTTCTCCGGCCGTCAGATCTTCGCGGTCGAAGGCACGGGCATCCACATCGATGCGATCAAGAAGGCCGAGGATTCCGACCAGATCCTGCTGCGTTTCCACGAGTGCTTCGGCGGAACGCAGAAGATCCGCATCACCTCGGATTTCGGCATCAAAGCGTTCACAGCCTGCGACCTGCTGGGTCAGCCGTTGGAAGAGACGGCAGAGGCTGATACTATCTGCCGCACGGTCCGTCCCTTCGAGATCGTCAACTATCTGGTACGTTTCTAAGGAATACATGGCTATGAAGATCAGTACATCCACATTTTCTGTGCTGGACAGCCCCAACATCGGCGACGAGGCCGGCATCATCCTGCTGGCCGAAGCCGGTTTCCAGGCGCTCGATTTCGGATTCTTCTATCTGGAAAAGGATCCCCGCTTCCTGATGAGTGATGCGGAGCACGAGGCGTATTACAAGCGTCTGCGTGCCATCGCGGATGATCATGGAATCGAGATCCATCAGGCCCATTCCCCCATGCCCCAGTATCTCTACACGGGCGACGAGACAGCCGATGATCTCTACATGCAGCTGCAGATCCGCGCCATGAAGGCCGCTGCCCTGCTCGGCGCGAAGTATATCGTCGTCCACCCGGTCATCCTGCCGACCTGCCGGTATGACCAGCATCACGAAGAGACCCAGGACATCAATTTCAAGTATTACAGCAAATTAAAACCGTACGCCGAAGCGTACGGTATCAAGATCGCTGTGGAGAACATGTTCAACTGGGATCCGGAGCGCCAGGCCATCTGCCCCACCGTCTGCAGTACCGCCAAAGAAATGAAGGCGTATGTGGATATGATGGGCCATGACTGGTTCGTGAACTGCCTCGATACCGGGCACGCCCTGCTGACCGGCAGCACGCCTCAGGACATGATCCATGAACTGGGCAGTTACATCGGCTGTCTGCACGTCCATGACAACGATGGTGTTAAGGATCTGCATCAGGCGCCGTACACCGGTATCACGGACTGGCCCGCGCTGATGCAGGCGCTGCGTGACATAGGCTATCAGGGCACCTTCAACATGGAAGCCGACATGTTCCTGTATAACTACGGAGAGCGGCTTCTGAATGAAACCGCCCGCATGCTCTACATGGTTGGCCGTGATCTCGTCGATCACGTCTGATCACAGCATCACTTTGAATTCTTCTTCCGCCGTGACGCCCTTCAGGCGCAGCGCGCGGCCATGCTCCATCTCCAAGGGCTCGTCGAGAAAGATCGGCTGGCCCTTTTCTAATGCAAAGACGCGGAGGATCATCTTCTTCGGGAAACGGAAACGCTTCAAGCCCACGACCCACGGTTCACCACGATAATAATCGTCGGCGACCTTATGACCGCTCACGAACAGCTCTGCCTGGTTGCCTTCATAATCGATGGTCAGGAAGACATCGGTACCACTCACCTCGCCGCGCAGCGAAAGCTCATACTCCCGATACAGATAGTTGGTCTGCATCAGCGGCTTGACCTGCAGCGTGACTTTGGATGCCGGGACCGGCAGCGTATAAGCCGTCAGATCCCCATCCGGCGAACCCAGGATGTGCGGCAGTTCCGGATAGGTCTTGAAGTCCACCGTGCGGCGGGCCAGACAGTAAGGCCCATCCTCGCCCTGCAGGACCGGCTGGTCGCAGATGACAAGATACTCGTCCATGAAGCGCACCTTGGCGGCGTTCTTCGCTTCTTCGCGAGTCAATGTCAGGACCTTGGCGGAATCCCCTGCCCAGCGGTACTGCGGATCACGATCGGTGTAGAAAACGTAGCCGTCCCGCAGCTTGCACAAAGGTGTCGCCAGCGCACTGATCAGTTCCTGCTTGCCCAGTTTCATATGGAAGGGCAGGAAGAAATATTCTCCATCCATCACGTCGAATTCGGGGAAGACCACGTCCCCCACGCGGAAATGCAGATGATGATGATCGGCCAGTTTGCGGCGGCGCTGATAATTGTTGATGAAAAGATAGCCGGAGGTGTCGTTGGCACGGATGGCCGTACGCAGATGCTGGGTGTCCGCAGGATCTCTGGGCGAATTGGAAGGGATCAAGGATTCCATCTCCGCAAGTTCGGGCCCGAAATCCTTAAGGAACAAGGCCAGCATCCGGATCTCCTTGAAGCTTTCCGCGATCTGGCCGTATTCGCGGATCGGCGCCTGGAAATCATAGGTCAGCGCCGGCAGGTCACAGTAGTTGCCGACTTCGCGGCATTCCTGCTGCGTGTGCTCCTTACCGACCGGGTTCGTTCCGCCGTGATAGACATAGTAGCCCAGCAGGTTGGCACCGCTGCCCAGCCGGACCAGTGACATGGCTCCCGTATCCTCGGCACTGACACGCGGTCTGCGATTGTATGTCACCTGCAGGCCGCCGCCCAGTTCCGCCAGCAGGAAGGGGAACTGTTCCGGATCATAGTTGATGGTCTCGCTGTAGGCCAATCTCCGCTTATTTGCAAACACAAAATTCGGGTTCGGCGGCAGTTCCTTGAGGGAAGGATCCCACGGTGCTTCCACATAACCGCCCATGACCGGCATCAAGTCACCGATGCAGGCTTTCCCCCAGCCGGTCGCCGTCATATACGGGGCGTCGAAACCGATCTTATGCAGCAGGTCCGTCAGCGCACGGATGTGCTCATCCCCGCCGCCACCGCCGACGTGGCCATATTCGTTCTCGACCTGGATCCCAATGATCGGGCCGCCATTCTTATACAGGAATTCTTCGATCTGCTGGTACAGAGCGGTCCAGAAGCGGCTGACTTCTGCCATATAACGGGCGTCGTTGGAGCGCAGCTCGCAATCCATTTCCAGCAGCCAATCCGGGAAACCGCCGTGCCGCGCCTCTCCATGGCACCAGGGACCCGGCCGCAGGAAAACGTACAGTCCGGCCTCCTGGCAAAGCTTCAGGAAGGAGCGGATATCCCGGTCGCCCGCCCAGGAGATCTCACCATGCGTTTCTTCATGATGGTTCCAGAACACATAGATCGCCACGATCTCCACGCCGCCGGCCTTCATCTTGGCCAGCTCCTCCCGCCAGTACCGATGCGGATAACGCGAATAATGGATCTCGCCCATCACGGGGAGCCACGGTTTTCCATCCTTTGTCAAACATTGGGGGTTCCATCCGAATGAAGTCATAGATCGTTTCCTTTCTATTCCAAACGATTATGTCCGGTCCGGTAATCGATCTCGATCCCGGGCTGCACATTGAATACATATATATGGAAAGAGACGCCTTTCCCCTGATCCTCGACGGAATACGCTTCCATCTCCACGCCGCGGGCGACCAGTTCCTTCCCATGGAAATCAGGCCGCACCCGGTACATGACGTGATGGCCGGTGCGCTCGATATAGGAAGCCACCTTGCTCTCCCATGGCTGCATGCCGGTCACGTTGAAATACCGCGTCCCCGTGATCAGATTGCACACGTTGGCGTTTTCACCAGACAGGCGATACGCCACCAGATGACAGCGGTTGTACAGATATGGCGGATCATCATCGATGACGCCGGGATATTTGGCCTGCTGAAAGCCCGTGGGCTTGATGCCCGCGATCGATCCGCGCGGACCTTCGGGCATGAGTTCCGGGCCCAGGCAGCAGAGCGCCTCTCCTGCCCGGCCCAGCTTATCCAGTGGGCTGTAGGATTCGAACGCCTGATCGGTGATCTCTTCCCTCGTGAAAGACGGTCTGCCCTTATCCACCTCGTCCCAAGCCGCGCCTGTGTACTGCATTTCCACAGGTTTAGGCCGCTGCGACAGGAGGAAGCCGATCCCCGCCAGCAGAAGAAAGATCACGAGCCAGATCTTCCAGCTTTGCTTACTGCGATGCTTCATGCACACCTCTTTTGGTTTTTTCCTATTATAGCAGGGCTGTTCCTGTTTTGCCACCTTTTTCTTGTCCACGACTCTTGACGTTTGCCCGGTTCCGATGCATCATAAGGGCACAAAGTCATCTAAAGGAGTGATACGATGAATCGGACGGATTGGTTTGCCGAAGCACGTTTCGGTCTGTTTCTGCACTGGGGCCTCTATGCGATCCCCGGCCGAGGCGAATGGACCTATGCCATGGACCATTGGGAACCCGGCGCATATGAAGCCCTCATCCATGAATTTGATCCCGTGGACTTCGACCCTGCCCTTTGGGCCCGTCTGGCCAAAGCCGCCGGTATGCGCTATGTCGCCTTTACCACCCGGCACCATGATGGTTTCTGCTTGTTCGACAGCCACTACACGGATTATAAGATCACCAACACACCCTATGGCCGTGATATCACACGGATGCTGGCCGATGCATTCCGCGCTGAAGGCCTAGGTGTAGGATTCTATCATTCCCTCCCGGACTGGACCCATCCCGGTTATGCAGACCCGGAACATCCGATCTTTTACCAGACCGGCAAGGTCCCGACCGCCACACCGGAGGATCATGCTGCGTATCAGGATCTGCTGTATCATCACATCGAGCAATTGATGACCGAGTACGGCAAGATCGACATCCTGTTCCTGGATTACACCAGTCAATACAAGGCCGACGAGGATTATTTCGACCGCGATCGGATCCTCGAGATGGTCTATCGTAACCAGCCGGATATCATCGTCAATGATCGCCTTTCCTATTTTAAAGAGAATGTACGGGATTTTGATTATTACACCCCCGAGATCTGTCTGCTGAACGAACAGCTGAAGGTCAAAGGCAGACCCGTGCTTTGGGAGACTTGCGCTACCATGAACCATCATTGGGGCTACGCAGGGAATGATACCGATTACAAGGATCTGCACACGCTGACTACGGGACTGATGGGTTGTGTTTCTCAGAACGGCAATCTCCTGCTGAACATCGGCCCGGATCCTTCAGGCCGTTTTCCTGACCTCGCGGTCGACCGCCTGCGGCAACTGGCCGATTGGTATGCCTGGGCCGGCGAGGCAGTTTTCGGCTGCGGCGCCTCGGAGTATAAGCCCCCTTACGGCTGCACTTATACACAAAAAGACAACGTTTTGTATTGCTATCTTCTTGTGGCGCCCATGGGCGACTTGATCCTGCCACAACTCAAGGGGAAGATCCGTCGCATCACCGATTTGCGCAGCGGTCGTGCGATCGGCCAGGTCAACAATTGGGGATTCGAACTGCTGCGTACTGACGAACAACGCATCCGCCCGATCGATCCACGACCCGGAGATATCCTGAAGATCGAACTGGAACCATGACCTATATAGAAAACACTTGCAATTTCTGGGCGACTGCACTATAATACTATGTACGGAATAGCTCGAAGAGTTATTCCTGAGTTGTCGCGAAGCGACAACTCATGCTCCCGTAGCTCAGTGGATAGAGCGATGGCTTCCGGAGCCATGCGTCGGAGGTTCGAATCCTTTCGGGAGTGTATGCGGTCCTATATAAGGACCGCTTTTTTGTATCCATTCGGATGACCGCATTTTTGTTGGTTCCGCCCAGGAGGCAGTTGACATCATTACCTTCAATTACTAAAATGGTAGCATCATATGATTCCTTATTAAGAAATACTCGGTCATGACAGGATTACCACTCATTGTGGCGTTCGTAATCGCAGCCGTCCAATGATCCTCTTGATCTTCAAGTTCTGATGCTATAGGAGGCAATGATGAACCAGACGCTCCGAAACCATGCTGATGAGATCGTTAGAAAAGCCATCGCCGCGGTCCAGCCGGATGCAGCGGTAGAACGCGCCTTGAAAGGCAAAGAGTTCCCGGGACGCGTACTGTTGGTCTCGGTTGGAAAGGCCGCCTGGCAGATGGCCAGGGCTGCTTCCGACTGCCTGGGCAGCCGCATCGAAAACGGCATCGTCGTGACTAAATACGACCATGTGATGGGGCCGATCGCGAATTTCACCTGCGTGGAAGCCGGTCATCCCGTGCCGGATGAAAACTCTTTCCAGGGCACGCAGCTGGCGCTGGATCTGGTTTCGGACCTGACCGAAAAAGACACCGTGCTGTTCATGCTCTCCGGTGGCGGATCTGCCTTGTTCGAGAAGCCGCTCGTCAGCGGCGAAGAACTGCAGGATATCACCGGGCAGCTGCTGGCCTGCGGCGCCGATATCGTGGAGATCAATACAATCCGAAAGCGTTTGAGCGCCGTCAAAGGCGGCCGTTTCGCACAGTTCTGCCAGCCGGCAAAAGTTGAAGCCGTGGTGCTTTCCGATATCCTGGGCGATCCTTTGGATATGATCGCTTCCGGCCCGGCCTGTGCCGACAGTGCTACGGCCGAAGACGCCTGGCGTATCCAGAAGAAATACGATCTGAAAATGTCAGAGGCTGCTCTTCGTCTACTGGACGTGGAAACGCCAAAAACTCTGGATAACGTCCACACGCAGATCAACGGCAGTGTGCGGGAGCTCTGCTCTGCCGCGGGCCGAGTCTGTAAATCCCTGGGATATGAACCCATACTGCTGACGGATCAGCTCTGCTGCCAGGCGAAAGAAGCCGGAAGCTTCCTTGCTTCGATCCTGAAGACCCATGTCGGCTCCGGTAAGGCGCTTGCCTTTATCGCCGGCGGCGAGACCGTGGTCAAACTCACCGGACATGGGCTGGGCGGACGCAACCAGGAGATCGCTCTGGCCGCGGCCGCCGGTATCAGTGGCATGTCCAACGCTGCCGTTTTCTCCGTAGGCAGCGATGGGACCGATGGACCGACTGATGCCGCCGGCGGTTATGTGGATGGTGATACCGAGAAAGAATTAAAGGACCTCGGCCTCACGATCGACAGTGTCCTTCAGGACAATGATGCATACCACGCGCTGCAGAAGGTCGGCGGTCTGATCATGACCGGACCTACGGGCACCAACGTCAACGACGTCGCCGTTGCCTTGCTGCAAGCTTAAACAAAAATACACCCCCGGCTGTGAGTCGGGGGCCTGTGATCACAGGAGGAGACCCATGGATCGTCATTACGCGTTTTTTCAGCACACTGCCTGCGAATTCTTCCCCTGTCACACAGGGGCGGATCCGGAGAATTTCAACTGTCTGTTCTGCTACTGCCCGCTGTACGCTTTGGGCGAAAAATGCGGCGGCGATTTCGTGTTGTTGGACAATGGGATCAAGGACTGCAGCCATTGTCTCTTCCCGCATAAGAAGGAAAACTACGATCTGATCACTGAACGCTTGAAGGAATTGTATTGAAATACCGGCCTACAAACTATTATATCGACCAGAGTTTCCTGTTTTACCCACATTTTGTTATTATTTAGCCCGCTCTGTGGGTATCGGCTCATGTATGAGCATCCTAACACACCCACATATTGTTATGATTTGGCTAGTAATGTGGGTATCAGACCTTGAACCAGAGCTTCACCATACCCACATATGGTCACTATTTGGCCAATAATGTGGGTATCGAGCCTTCAATGAGCGTCCTGACCTACCCACATTTTTCATTTTTTGACCAATCATGTGGGTATCCGTCCTGATACGAACACCATAATATACCTACATTGGGTTATGATTTGACCAGTTATGTAGGTATTGCGTATATTCAGTCATAAACAACTGTCTGTTTTTCCGCTTGTGGGCATGATTCAGCTTTTCTCCGGAATAGAAATAAAAGGGAGTGTGCAAACGATCGACACGTTTCACGCTCCCTAATTTGTTTATTCAGTAAATACCGAGCAATTTCCTTGCCTCCGCTGGTGTCATGGGCTGGCCGCCGGTCTCCCGGACCAGTGCCGCAGCACGTGCCACGATCGGCGCATTGGTGTCCACGCGGGTCTCCGGGTCCAGATAGTCCGAATCCTCAAAGCCGACACGGACCGAGTCCGCGCCAAGCTCCAAAGCGTAGCGCATCATCTCCCAGTCTTTTCGGGCGGACTGGGTGTAGCCCCACAAAGGTGCGATGGCGTTGTCGGCGAAGGTCACGTTCAGGAAACTCAGCATATGATCCAGAGCCGCCTTGGTCGCTGGCATCTCGCCCTCATGGCCGAAGACCAGCGCGAACAAAAGCGGATCCTTAAGACCAAACTTTTCCTGCAGCTGCCGCACCGTGTGGATCATGCCCAGCTCAAAGACTTCGATCTCGGGCACTTTGCCGCCGTCCATCAAACTCTCTACGCAGTATTCCACCTCGCGGATGGGGTTGCGGTAGACCGCCTGCCCCAGGTTAACAGAGCCTACATTCAGACTGACCGCTTCCACCAGTTCCTCATGGCAGGGCACACAGCGTTCTTCGATGGTCAGTTCGGAAACACCGCCGGTGGATACTTCGATGACGATATCGCACAGTGCGCGGATCCGGCGGATGGTGTCCGCCAACAGCGAGAAATCCGGGGTCAAAGCGCCGTTCTCATCCCTGACGTGCAGATGCACCATGGCTGCGCCTGCCTGATAGCAGCGGAAAACGTCGTCAGCGATCGCCTGCGGATCGATCTTGTGCGGTGCCGCATTGACCGGCGCCACCGAGATCAAAACTCTATGCTGTTCCATCATGCGATCAAGCCTTTCTTGACGAGGGCTTCTTTCAGCGCTGCAGCGCCGAACCGCGGGCTGGAAAGCACGACTTTACCGGTCTTTTCGGCAATATATGCTTCACAATAGGCCATGCTGCCCTGGGCGAAAACGATCACGTCGACCTGGTCCTTGATCTGCTCTGCACAGGCAAGCATCCTTTCACGGAATTCCTCCTGGTTCAGGCCAAAAGCTCCATCGACCAGACACTCGGTGATCTCCACAGCCTTACCCATTTCGCGGGCCACACGGCGCACTGTCCCACAGGTCGGCGCCAAAGTCGTCGGCAGCGTGGCCATCACACCGACGCGGGTGCCGCGGCGCACAGCCTCCCGGCACATATCCTCGTCGATCCGGACGATCGGCACACCCAGATATTTGGCGGCGTCCTGTACACAGTCCGCGACCTCTCCCACGGACGAGCAGACGTTCAGGATCGCGTCGCATCCTTCCGTTACCGCGTTCATGAACATGCGGATCAACCGGGCGGCAGGAGCGGCAGTTACATAACCTGCCTCCCGGACTTCCGCCAGGATCGACGGATCCTGCTGCTCATAAACCTCGATCTCCGAACCCAGCTGCTCACGCACCACACGATTCACATCCGCGATCAGTTCCGGCGTCGTGCTGGTGTAAACGATCCCTATTTTCATAATTTGTTCTCCTCCCTGTATTGTGCAAGGTCCAGCGTGCGTGCCCAAAGGATCTGCTCCAATGGCACATGGCAATAGCCGCCGGGCCGTTTGTCCAGATACTTCTGATGGTCCTCTTCCGCCGGGTAGAAGGCGGAAAGCGGTTCCACCGCCAACGCCAGAGGCGCTTCATACTGCGTCGCCAGCCATCCCACCATCTCCGCGATGACAGGCAGATCCGCCGGATCGTCATAGAAAATACCGGTGCGGTACTGGTAGCCCACATCATGCCCCTGTCGGTTGATCTGCGTCGGATCGATGATCCGGAAGAACAAGTGCAGCAGCACGTGCAGCGGCAGCACCGTCTCATCATAGACCACGCGGCAGGTCTCGGTATGGCCGGTATCTCCGGCGCAGACCTGCTTATAGGAAGGCGCCACAGCGCTTCCGTTGGCAAAGCCGACTTCGGTCTCCAGGATGCCGGGCAGCTGGTCGACGTACTTCTGTACGCCCCAGTAGCAGCCGCCGGCCAGATAGATCGTTTTACTCATGATTTCACCTTTTCCACATATTTAAAGATCATAGGATACACACCGATATCGATGAAAGTTACAATGCAGTAGCGAAGGGTCCGCACCAGGAAAGCGCCGGCCGTCTGCGACTCCAGAAAACTCTTCGAAAACGGCAGTTTCAGCACCGTGTTCAGCACATAATAGATCAGACCGCCGCCGAGGATCCGCAGGAAACACCACAGGATGCCCTTCGCATCGCTGAGGTCCACACTCTTGAACCGAACAAACCGTTCCTCGAACGGTATCGCAAGGAAGAAGCCGATCATCAGGCCGAGGGCGGAATAATAATCGTTCGTATGGCAATAGAAGATACCGGAGCAGGACAGAAGGACCAGCATAAGGTGGAACAGCCAACGATTGCGGATCCTCGCCTCCAGCCAGGGCACCAGGAAGATGATCACGAGACCGATCGCCCAACCGACCAGTATATCGGTCGGATAATGCACGCCCAGCATGATCCTTGAAAGGCCGACCAGAAACGTCAGTATGAATGCTGCGATCCGCACGGCTTTCCAGGCCTTGAGGTAACGTGCCATCGACCCGTAGACCGTTGTGCTGTTCATGGCATGGCCGCTGGGGAAAGAATAGCCCTGCGCCGCCACATCATAGATATCCGCCGTGGAATCTGTCGCCTTCAGGCACCGGATCTCGGGATGATCCATATAGGGCCGGCGCCGCATCGCCACATTTTTCAGCATCGGATTCAGTATCACACAGAGCACGATATTCGTTCCGGCGTAGATCCCGAACTTTTTATCGTAACACCAATAGATGAACCCCATCACGATGATGAGGATCAATTCCTCTCCAAAGTTTGTGATAAACGACATCAGCCATGTCAGGAACGGCCCCATTACGCTTTGCAGCGCTATCATAAAAGGCGGTTCCCAAGGGAAAAACATCGTTTGACCCATATCTTCTCCTTACACTCCGCAGATCATGACGACGAGGGGTACCGTCAGGATGGATACCAAAGTCGTGAAAAATACGTTCTTCGCCGCGGTCTTCTCCGCCAGGCCGAACTCCGTCGCGAACAGGACGCTGGTGTTGGCCACCGGCATCGCCATAAGCACCAGCATGATACCACGGATCATGGGATCCGATGTCACCAGCCGGATCAGCGGCCACAACGCCAGCGGCAGCAGGATCTGCTTGACCACAGTGAAGGGATACATGTGCCAATCGTTGAAAACTTCTTTCAGAGGGATCTGCCCCAGCGTGGCACCGATCAGCAGCATGGCCAGGGGCGTCGTTAAGTTTCCGATGGTACGGATCAGTTCGCACACCGGATCCGGCAGCTGCACTTTCAAAAGGTAAAACACGATCGCCAGTGCGGAGAACAAGATCCCGGGCGACAGCAGTTTTTTCGGCGTGAAGGGGGCTTTGCTGCCGCTGCCGCGGTGGATCAGCCAGATGCCCAGCGTAAAACCGGATACATTGAACATGATATTGAAAATCGAAGTATAGAACACTCCGATATCCCCATAGACCGCCCGTATGACCGGATACCCCATGAAACCGATGTTGGAGTAGGCCATCATGAAGGCATACAGGCCTTCTTCCTGTTTAGGGAAGCGCATAAGCTTTGCGACGCCCAGCGTCACGAACGGAAGGACCAGGAACATGACCACCGCCAGACCGAACAAATAAAAGACCAGGGCGTTGTCACTGCCCTCCGCCCCCAGTACGGCACTGAGGATCAAGGCAGGCAGCGTGACGTTCACCACGATCTTGTTCAGACGCCTGGTGAAATCCGCATTCATGACGTCGCGCTTGCAAAGTATATAACCAATGATCAGAATGGAGAACAACTGCACCATCTGACTGAAGATCGGACCTGTCATCATACAACCTCTTTCAGTAAAAATCCAAAGATAATTATAGTGCGGAGAATTTTGCCCGTCAATTGATTTTTCAGCCAAATCGTGGTACTATAATACATCATACAGTAAAGGATCCTACATATATGTCACTTCTTATATTTTTCATCGTCTTTTTCTTGCTGCGCGGTGCCACTCCACGCGACCAGCGCAAGAGCGACGTCATCAAATGGTTGATCGGTCTGTATATCGCCTCCGCCGTCCTCTCCAGTGTCATGCCGGCTCTGACCGGCATTGCCGGCCTCGCATTCGTTGCCTTCATCATCTACCGGCTCGTCCGCAAAAGCCAGCAGAAAACACGTGACTATCAGAACCAGCAGCAGCAGACCTACAACGACGCGCACGGGTATCAGGAGCCTACCGCAGGCTACCGTCAGGCCCAGGCCGGCACGGGCAGCTACAGCTACACCAGCGGCACCGCCCGCACCCACAGCTCCATCCTGCCCCATCAGGCCAACAAACGTCTGAAGATCGTCCGCAACTTCAACAAGAAGTTCAATCTGGCGCTCACCGACGAGCAGATGGACCGCATCGTCAACTCTTCCTACATGTCCGAAACATGGAAGCGCGAGGTCGAGGCCATGACGGTCAAATACAACTCTGTCTATGAATGGTTCCAGGGGGAGACCCGCTACCTGCGTGCCTATCTGTACGCCTTCAATGTGCAGGAAGTCTCCTCTGACATCACCCAGCAGGAGCAGATCTGCATGCATGCCTTCGAACAGGTCTGGAGCTACGCTGACTCCATGAACCACCTGTCCCTGGAGGAGCGCATCCGCAAAGTCAACGACACATATTTCACCAAGTTCGACAACAACACGTTCATGATCGCCTATCGTTTCCTGGAAGCCCGCGGCCGCAAGCATAAACTGGACGCGATGGATCCCATCCAGACCGGTGACGATATGGAGGATCTGAAAAAGAAATATGACCAGACCGGCGGGCAAGCCGGCGGCCAGGCCATGGGACATTGATTTTTCCGGAGCGGACTTTAGGTCCGCTCTTTTTTATTGCCATTCCGCCTTGACGCCCTCGGACGGCTTATGATACAGTATCTGCATAGCATCCCTAATGAGGTTAATGCAATATGAAAAAGGGGGCATTTTTTATGAGCGTTTCCATTCTTGACAACATCAAAGGCAGATTCGGTTTCGGCTGCATGCGCCTGCCTATGCAGGGCGAAGAGGTCGACATCGAAGAGACCAAGCGCATGGTCGACGCCTTCATGGCCTCCGGGCTGAACTATTTCGATACCGCCCATGTGTACTTAAGCGGCAGGAGCGAACTGGCCGTCAAAGAGTGTCTGACCAGCCGTTATCCGCGGGAGTCCTACGTTCTGGCCGACAAGCTGACGAGCGAACTCTTCTCCAAAGAGGAAGACATCCTGCCTTTGTTCGAGAAGCAGCTCAAGTGCTGCGGCGTAGATTATTTCGACGTCTATCTGATGCACGCAGTCGACCGGCACATCTATCCACAGTATGAAAACACCCGCGCCTTCGAGATCCTGTCCGACCTGAAACAGCAGGGCAAGATCCGCCGCATGGGCCTGTCCTATCACGACAGCGGTGAATTCCTGGATAAGATCCTGACGGAACATCCGGAGATCGACGTGGTGCAGATCCAGTTCAACTATGTGGACTACGAAGATGCCACCGTGCAGAGCCGTCTGGTCTACGAGACCTGCGAGAAGCACGGCAAACCCATCATCGTCATGGAACCCGTCAAGGGCGGCGGCCTGGTAAAACTGCCTGAAGAAGCGCAGAAGATCTTTGATGACCTGAACGCGCGGACTGGCCACACCTACAGCAATGCCGCTTACGCGCTGCGTTTTGCCGGCAGCTTCCCGCAGATCGCCATGGTGCTTTCCGGCATGGGCAGCAAAGAGCAGATGCTGGACAACCTGAGCGCCATGCAGCCGGTGCAACCTCTGGACGAGGCCGAGAAAGAAGCCATCCAGCAGGTGACGGAAGTCTTCCGCGGTCTGCACCTGATCCCCTGCACGGCCTGCCATTACTGCACGGACGGCTGCCCGATGCAGATCCAGATCCCGGACCTGTTCGCGGTCCTCAACGCCAAGAACGTGTTCCACGATGGCATCGCCAATTATTACTATGAAAACAGCCTGACCGTGGGCGGCCACGGCAAAGCTTCGGACTGTATCGAATGCGGTCACTGCGAAGGCATCTGCCCGCAGCATCTGCCCGTCATCGAACTTCTGAAGCAGGTATCTGAGGTATTTGACAAGAAAGCATGAAACCATTCCGTAAAGGCATAGCCGGGGGCATCCCCATCGCCCTCGGCTATTTTGCTGTTTCTTTCTCCTTTGGCATCCTCGCCGTAAAAGGCGGGATCAGCCCGATCGCGGCGGCGGTGATCTCGCTGACCAACGTCACGTCGGCCGGGCAGTTCGCGGGACTGACCATCATCCTCGCTTCCGGCAGCCTGTGGGAGATGGCGCTGACACAGTTCATCATCAATCTGCGCTATTCCCTGATGTCCCTGTCCATCTCACAGAAGCTGGACGCCAAGCTGCCGCTCTGGCACCGCTTCCTGATGGCCTTTGGTATGACCGACGAGATCTTCGGGATCAGCGCAGTGCAGAAGGATCCTTTGGCGCCGTCGTTCATGTATGGGGCGATGGCCGTGGCGATCCCGGGCTGGGTGCTGGGGACGCTCGTCGGCGGACTGGCTGGGTCCATCCTGCCCGCCTTTCTCCTGAGCGCACTGGGGGTCGCCCTGTACGGCATGTTCATCGCCATCATTATTCCGCCTGCAAAGACGGATCCCGCACTGTTGATGGTCATTATCCTGGCAATGGTCTTCTCCTGCCTCTTTTACTTCCTGCCCCTGCTCAAAACCGTGTCCTCCGGTTTCGTGATCATCATCGTGACGGTGGTCGTCGCAGGCTTGATGGCGTGGCTCAAGCCCATAGAGGAGGACCCGGACGATGCCTGAACTGTATATCTACATCCTGGTGATGGCCGCCGTCACCTATCTGGTGCGCATGCTGCCCCTCGTCCTGATGCGCCGGCAGATCCGCAGCCGCTTTATCCGCTCCTTTTTATACTATGTTCCCTATGCCTGCCTGGCCGCGATGACCGTGCCCGCCATCTTCTTCGCTACCTCGCACCTGATCTCGGCGATCCTGGGCTTCGTCACCGCCCTGGTCCTGGCCTACAAGGAGCAAAGCCTGATCCGTGTCGCCCTTGGCGCCTGTGCCGCCGTATTCATCGCGGAACGCGTGCTGGCACTGGTGGGGATGCTATAAAACATACTGACCATGATAACGATCTCTTCCAGTATACCTTTTGAGAGTCCTAAAGCATACTATAGAGAATTCTCTGTCTTGGCAGTGGGTAAGTTTTTGAAAACAAACATACGAAAGAGGCTCTGTTATCCCGGCAGTGGGTATGTTTTACAAATACAAGCATACTGTAGAGGTTCTGTTGCCCCAACAGTGGGTCGGGATTCAGGAAACAGTCATACTATAGAGGCTGTGTTGTACTGCCAGTGGGTCAAGCCATTGAAAGCAAGCATACTATAGAAGCCCGGTCGCTCCGCCAGTGGGTCCTGGAGAGCAAAATAGGCATACTACAGAAACTATGTTTCCCCAATAGTGGGTCAATGTCTGAAAAACAAACAGGGATGTGAAAAACGATGCTCTCGTTTTTTCACATCCCTGTTTTATTTCACCTAAAGGCTATTAACCCATCCATATCCGGTATTCCAGATCCTGACTGCCTTCCGGCACAAAGTACACGATCTCCAGCCCCGTATCTGTCCTGCGGACCTCGGGCTTTCCAGCATTCGTTTCTACCTGGAACGTCATCCCCGGGAATGTCCAAGCTTCCGCTTGCACCATCGCCGGATCCAGATCCTTGCCGACGATATCGAAATAGACCTCGATGTCACGGTCCACCTCCGGTCGGACCCGCATCGTGACCGCATCCTTGCCGACTGCACCGTCAAAATACACGGTCCACAGATGCTCGCCCGGCTGACGGCCCGGCATGCGGCGCAGCAGGCTCAGGCTGTCCACCGCACCCTTTGGCTCCTTCCAGAACGCGACAAGACTGCGCAGCTGTCCGCTGGTATTGCGGGAGCCCTGCAATGCTCCGACCATCCAGTTTTCCTCAAAACGGGCGGTCGCGGTACAGAGCGTCGTATCATCGTCCGGCCGGCCGCGCTCGATCAGCTCCCGGAAGGTCTTCGTCACACGGTGCGGTCCTTGGTAGGTGCGCATCTGCTCCCGCACGTCCTCAGGGATCAACGTCCCGGTCAAGGCCAAATCGATATACCCCGCGGTCTCCACATTGAAGATCGGCCGGGGTTTTTCATCTCCATAGACCAGGTACAGGAATGCCGGGATCATGGAATGCAGCGCCATATCGTTGTCATAATTGCGGCTGTAGGGCCCACAGACATTGTTGAGTCCCGGATGGTACATCTGCGCGATATTGCGCCAGAGATTCGCCTCCAGGAAGCAACCGGTCTCCACGAGCATTTCATCTTTCAGAAACAGCCGCCACATGGTGAGCGCCGACAGGTCCACGGAATTATATGTCACGGAATTATACTCCGCGAAGCTCATGGTCTCCTCATAACGCCTGCGGATGTCCGACGCCGCTTTACGTGCCTGCTCCAGGTACGCATCGTCCCCCAGCCACTCCCCGAAGAACCCGCAGATGAAGACGTGCATCAGTTCCACATTGGTATTCATGGGGATCACGCGCCTCTGCCAGCGTCGGATGGAGTTTTCGACCGCGGCACGGCCGGCCTCTTCCATGCGCTGGGTCAGTTCCGGACCCTGGCCCGCACCGACGCATAGGATCATGGCCAGTTCCGTTGCGATGAAATCCGGCCAGTTGGCATCGAAATTGCCCCAGACCACCGGAACGGTCTCGATCAGCGACTGCCTCCACATGTCCTCGATCCGGTAGCGTTCCTCCCGCTCATAGCCCGCCGCAGCCAGTTTCTTCAGGAACTTCCCCCGGATCTGCTCCTGCCATTTCTCCAGATCGTACCGACTCACCGCATCGAAGTGCTCTCCTGGGAAGGGTTCGTGCGGCGGTTCCGGCTGGCGGTCGTCGAAAGGAAAGCCTCCGTAAAATACCGCGGATGGATCGCTTAAGAACTGCGCGTCCAGCACTTTGTAGAGGATGCGGCAGGCACGTGCATAGTCGCCCTCCTCATCCCGTACAAAAAGGCCCAGCGCGTAATGGCCGGACCCTCGTATGTCGTGCATGGTACGCGCCCGGAATGAACGTGTCAGCAGGCCTGCAGCAGCATCATACTGCGCGTCCAACCTGCGCATCGTCTCCTCGAACAACCAGACCTGCCGGTCGCTCATGCGAGCTCGTATTTCACTTTTCATGATTGCCTCATTCTCACTTGCAAAAGATCGTAAAACTGTGGGGACGGACGGTGATCCTATTCTCCGTGATGCTCTCCAGCGTGTGTACCGGTATGACTTTCTCCGGCTCCGTGAAGGAATTGCGGTCCGTCGGCGCGTACGCCATCTCGACCCGCTCCACCGCGCCGTTCATATCGAATCCACCGATCTCGACCATCTTCTCCTCCGCCGTGTTGTTGACCACTTTCAGGAAGGTATGGGTACCCGTCGTGACCGAGGCGAAAAGGCCTTCGCCTTCCACCGCAACGCCCAGAGACTGTTCCGCCATGTACAGGCTATAGAGCTTCTGCACATAGTAGCTGGGCGTGCCGTAAGACGTGGATCCGTTGCACCAGATCAGATCCGGGGACCACTGCGCCCAGCCGGCCCGTGCGATCAGCGGCGCGTACGACGCCATGACTACCACGTCCGCATTGCGCTCCACACCGGTCAGGAAAGCGGCTTCCGCCAAGGCGCCCTCGAAGCGGTTGGCCTCTTCGGAATTGAAGCGGCGCGCCAGCCCATCGATATGGGCGGCGTATTCACCTGCGAAAACTTTGACTTCCCGCGGATATTCGTCGTAAAAATGCACGTTGTCGTACAGCCATCTCGGCGGCACATAGTAGTGCTCATCCACCGCATAGGTGAAATCCTGCGCGCCGGTCTCGGCGATGCGCTCGAACGCACGGCGGCGGATCCAGTTCCATGCACTTACGTGGCGCGGCGTGATCACGTCCGGTCCCGCCGAACCAATGAGTTTCATCTCCGGATAGGCCGCGTGGATGGCCTTTTCAAAGGCTTCGTAGCGTTCATAGAAATCCTGGAACTCTGTCTGCCACTGCTCATTGCCGATGCCGATCCGATCCATGCCAAAAGGTTCCGGATGGCCCATGGCCGCACGTTTCGCGCCCCAGACCGTCGTCACATCGCCATTGGCGAACTCGATCAGATCCAGCGCGTCCTGGATGAATTCCTGGAACTCCGGCGCATCGATGGGCACCAATTCCGTGCTCTGATACTGGCAGGCCAGGCCGACGGAAAGCACCGGCAGAGGCTTCGCCCCGATGGCCTCGCACAGCAGGAAATATTCATAATAACCGACACCGTACGTCTGTCCGTAATGGGAATACTGGCTTTCGAAAGTATACTCCCACTCCGGCTCTCCTTTATGTGGTACGCCGTGCACCGCCCAGCGGTTCCAGTTGTAGACACGATGCTCCTGCGGGCCGATGGTCTTCTTCCACTGGTAGCGGTTGGCCAGATTATTGCCCTCGATGATGCAGCCGCCCGGGAAACGCATGAAACCGGGCTTTAAGTCCTTCAGTTTCTCGAACAGATCCTTGCGGAAGATACCAAGGACAGCATCCTCCGGCATCAAAGAGAACCAATCGAAATCAACGGATCCTGCCTGCAGCAGTTCCACCGTGAAGTTGCCGCCTACGATATCCATCTGGGCGCTCATCATGCCGACGTACTGCTTCCACTCCGCTCCATGCACCAGGATGCGGGTCTCTGCCGCGGGGATCCCGCCTTCGACCACGCGCAGCCGCACCAGCACCGGCTCCGCACTGCGCGCATAGAAAGACACGCGATAGGAGGCGTCCTTCTTCAAGGTAACGCCATCGTAGGCCCGATTGCTGAAGCCGGCACCAGGGGTCTGCACTTTGACTTTCAGATAGTGCGGATTCTCCTCCGCCACCGGATCCTCCGTGCCGACGGTAAGTTCCGCATCGCTTAAACGTGTCCAGGCAAACAACGGATCCGCCTCGGTCTTGTAGTTGTCCCAGGTGCCATAGCAACGCAGAGACTCGAAACTGCGGTTCTCCAGCAGCTGCGCGTACAGGCCGCCGTCCAGGTTATAGTTGATATCTTCAAAAAACAGTCCGATCATGCCCGGTGTGACCGGTACGGCATGCTGCGGATCGATGATGATGCGGTTCATGGTGATACTCCTTTTCTTACAAGGCGTTCAGCTGATGCTCTTCAAAAAACTTCAGCAGTTCCAGCGCTTCTGCCTTATAATCCTTTTCCTTCAATGCTGCGATCTCGGCTTCATACCGATCCGTGACCCTGCTGATGGCAGCAAGCATCTGATCGCGGATGGCATCGGAATCCTCCAGATCCGGATCCGGGATCTCCGGCACATCCTTGCCTTTAGCGACCTTTTTGTCCCGCTTTGCGACCTTCTTATCATACGCCGCCTGGATCTTCTTATTGCTCTTGACCATGGGCAGATACCCCTTGACCTGCTCCGTCAGAAGACTCGGCAAAGTCAGAACGTTGGCGGCATCGTCATCCTCCGGATCGACCGCCGCGGAAAGCTTCGTCTGCAGCTGCGCGATGGCTTTTTTCAGTTCTTTCTTATCCGGATCATCCGTTACAAAGGTGCTGTTCATCAGTTTTGTGGTATCGATGAAGGCCTGCTTCTCTTCAGCGAAATGATCATCATTGGCCTTCAGACCGGCGCTGATACCATCGACCAGACCGGGCATCTCCCGGACGTTCTGGTAGAAATCCGGCGCGGTAAGGTCCACCGCCTCGCCCAGACGCTGTTTGAGTGCCTGCGCCGCGACACGCAGATCCTCGGCCCGCGGATCCTTCGCCGGACGGATGCGGTCCTTCAGGTACATTTCACCCGCATCCTCCATGCGGATCAGCGCCTGACGCCAGATGCTTTCCTGCTCGGGGTAGTAGGTCTTTGCCGCTTTCTTCAGGTTGGCGGTGATGGTCGCGAGGGCGTTGCTGACCGGGGTCTGATCCTGGTCGTCGGCACGGGCTACGATCTGCTCGATCATATCGAAACAGGAATGGATCAAGCCTGTCGCGTCCAGGTGCCACTTCTCCTCTTTCGCATCGTCACGGATCGTTTTTTCCATATTCCTAAGCAGGTCCGTCGCGTCCTTCGGCGCGATGCCTGCTTTCGTCATCTGCTCCCATAACCAGTCTTTTTTAGTCTTATAGTCTTTCACGGTACTGCCCGTCCTCTTTCTGTCGGATTTTCGTCACATTTGGAAATAGTGTACCATAAAAGAGGGGTTTCGACAACAGGAAAATACCCTCTAAAGAGATCCGATCCTGCTCCTTTTCCCGTTGAATTCTATCGCATTTCATGATATATTTGAAACAAGAATAGACGGACCATTATGGTCGAACGAAAAACACAACTTACGGGAGGACCCATCATGAACAAAACAGATGCTCCTATGCCCGAACCGCGCCGCAGTGTGGCCTTCATCGGGTCTGAATGCTATCCCTTTGTAAAAACCGGCGGGCTTGGCGACGTCATGTACGCGCTGCCCCGTGCTTTGACCGCCCAGAACTGCGACGTCAAAGTCATCATTCCCCGCTACAAATGCATCCCCTGGAAATACCAGGAAAAGATGGTCTATCGCGGATCCTTTACCATGGATCTGTGCGCCGACGGCCGCTCCTATTATGTGGGTATCATGGAGTACGTCTGGGACGGCGTTGTTTATGATTTCATCGACAACGAAGAGTTCTTCAGCTGGGGCAACCCCTACACCAACCTGGTCGATGATATCCCCAAGTACTGCTACTTCGCGAAAGCAGCGTTGGCAGCCCTCAATTTTATGGACTGGATCCCGGACATCATCCATTGCCACGACTGGCAGGCCGGCCTGGTCCCCATCTATCTGCGCACTGTTTTTGACGGCACGCCTGTCGCCAGCGCCAAGTCCATCCTGACCATCCACAACCTGCGCTTCCAGGGTATCTACGACATCCCCACCATCAAGTATTGGTCCGGACTGCCGGATTACCTCTTCGATTATGCCGTGCTCAAGCAGAAGCACAATGACGCCAATATGTTCAAGGGCGGCCTCACCTACGCCGACATGATCACAACGGTCAGCCGGACGTATGCCAATGAGATCCAAACTCCGTTCTATGGCGAAGGTCTGGACGACCATCTGCGCTATCATTCCGGCAAACTGTGCGGCATCGTCAACGGCATCGACGTCGATCAGTGGAACAGCGAGACCGATAAACTGCTCGCGGTCAAATACTCCATCGACGACGTGCTGGTGGGCAAACCGCAGAACAAACTGGCCCTGCAGAAGAAGCTGGGTCTGGAAGAAGACGAGAACAAGTTCGTCATCGGCCTGATCTCCCGTCTGACCGACCAGAAGGGTCTGGATCTGGTCAACCAGATCATCCCGAACCTGCTGGACGGCAACACGCAGATCGTGGTCCTGGGCACCGGCGACGCGCAGTATGAGGACTCCTTCCGCTACTATGAGAACGCCAACAAAGGCACCGTCTGCGCCTGCATCATGTATGATGAGCGCCTGGCGCACCTGATCTATGCCGGTTCCGACGCGCTGCTCGTACCTTCCCTCTTCGAGCCCTGCGGCCTGACCCAGCTGATCGCGATGCGCTACGGCACCATTCCGATCGTCCGCGAGACCGGCGGTCTGAAGGATACAGTCGCACCGTATAACATGTACACCAACGAAGGCAACGGTTTCTCCTTCGATCGTTATGAACCCGGTCTTCTGTGGGAAGCAGTCATCCGCGCCAAGACCTTGTACTTCACCGAGCGCGAATCCTGGGACGAAATGGTCATCCGCGACATGGAGAAGGACGTCTCCTGGGACAATTCCGCGGAACAGTATCGTGCCCTGTACATGAAACTGAAACCTTAAAAAGTAAAAGCCGGGCGATCCCGGCTTTTTTCATGTTAACGTCCACTCCTTGCTTAAGAACAGCACCTTCTCCGCCCCGGGCAGGTCCCGGATCGGCCGGAATTCCTCCATCAAAGCCAACTCTTCCTCCCTTGTGAACTGACGGAAGGGGCTGCGCGCATACCCCGCATCGATCCCGATCCAGCGCATCATCGCTTTCACGGTCGGGATCATTTCATGCTTCAGGCACGTCAGGATGACCTGGTTGGCGATCCTCTGCTTGTCCAACATGGCATCCAGGTCCTTGCGCAAGGATGCCTGGTACAGGTCCAGATACAGATCCGGCAGGATGTTGTAGAACGTGCCGATGATCCCGTCCGCACCGTAGCCCAGACCGCTCATGGCCATCTCGTCGCTGCCGGAGTAGATCACGAAATCCGGCCCCAGCTGCTCCCGCAGTTCCAGCATCTCGAACTGCGTCGGCGCCGTATACTTGATGCCTTGTACGTTCGGGATCTCGGCCATGCGGCGGATGGTCGAAAAGTCCATCACGCCGGCCAGGGCGATATTGTACATGATCACGGGGACATCCACGCTTTCCGCGATCTCCCGGTAGTATTTCTCGATATTGTCCGGCCCGAACTTCCAATAGAAAGGCGGGACCGAGGAGACCGCTGCCGCGCCGCAGCAGGCCGCATGTTGCGCCAGATCGATCGTGACCTTCGTGCCGATGGCGCCTGCGTGGACGATGAAGGGCATCCTGCCGTTCAATGCTTCCGCGGTAAGCTCCACCACAGCCTTTCGCTCCTCCGGGCTCATCAGGAAGCCTTCCCCGGTGCTGCCCGTCAAATACAGGCCGTCCACCTTCTGCGCCACCAAAAACTCCACGATATCATGGATCGCCTTTGCATCGATATTGCCTTCTCTGTCGAACGGTGTGACCATCGCCGGAATGACGCCTGTGATCTTTTGCATCGTTTTGCGCTCCTTTCATGATCGGCATATAAATACCGCTTCCGGCAAAAGTATAACAACCGGAAGCGGTTTCGTCAATGTTGGGAAGAACTTACAATTGTTCCAGGACCTGTTCCAATTCCTCTTCCAGGTTCCGGTAAAAAGCCGCCACATGGATCCCATC